>JBGAWT010000031.1:7216-19934 GCA_044227445.1 Bdellovibrionia bacterium
AAAACTGCGCGACGTGGTCGTTCGGAGACGAACTATAGGTTCCATAATCCACCTTACGGATATCAAGTGCGGAACGGTCGTTTGGAAACTGATCGACAAGAGATGCGAGTGGCTCGAATGATCTGTGAACTTCGCGACCGTCGGGAAAAGTCATTTCCCGATATCGCAAAGGAACTCAACGCTAGGCGTTGGTTCAATCGCAAGGGCGGTGAATGGAACAAAGTCGCTGTGCGACATGTGCATCGACGGTGGACAGGAAAGTTATAATAAATAGAATCAAATACATGACTTGGGTGATTGGTGCGAATTCACTGTTTGGCCATGCGTTTCTGGTGTCGGATATAAGAGTTACATTTACTCTGGCCGACGGGGAGCACTCGATTAAGGATTGCTTACAGAAAGTGTATCCGCTCGGACAGTTCATCGCCGGAGGCTTTGCAGGCTCGATAAGGTGCGGTTTCCAGGTATTGAGTGGCTTGTCCCAGTTGCTTTCTCAAGCTCCAGAGGACACTGCCTGGGATCTTGGTCTGATTGCGAACGATTGGCTTCCGCACGATCTGAAAAGACTCTTTGAGCAGTGTCCTGAAGAGGAACAGCAGTTGGGTTGCCAAATCATCTTGGCTGGCCCTCACCCGACGCAAAATCGAGGAGATGCTCCCTGGGCGTTTACGGAGGTTTTCAGATTTTCATGGCCGAACTTTGAGCCTGAACAGGCTCCCGTTACTGGTTCCATCTCCATTGGATCTGGAAGTGGAATTACGGTTTTTTGTGAGGCAATTACTGGCTACACCTCGCAGTTTCACTTCCATCAAGCTGCTATGGGCGGTGAACACGCCCAGGCGGGGGCGCTTGCGCATCACGTGACTGAAGTTGTGCAGCAAGCACCTGAAATCACCGTTGCGCCATTCTTTCAGGTAACTTCGGTGACGAGAGGACGCATTACAACAATTAATCACGAGTACACGACCTACCCACAAGCAGGTCCTCCGGTAGAACATCGCTTTCCGCCGATCGCTCAAGGATACGAGGCATTTCTCCAAATGTGCGGCACTGAAGGAGTCTCAGCTACGGGAGCGATTGCGTGATCATTCGCGAACTGAGTGATCGATGAAAAGCGCGATACTTCGGGTAAATAAGCCAAAAAAGTTTGCTCGTCGAAGAATTTTGAATCCAAATTACTTTCGACATTCAGCTGATCAAATTATTAGGGAGTGTCGCAGCCTAAATGCACCAGATGTATTTAGTATTGGCTGCCAAGAGCAATTTCACGTTTCAATCCATGAGCAACAGTCGCGATCGCTAAACCTGATTTGGGCACTGAATGAAAAAAAGATACTCAGACAAGGCATGCCCATAGCTGTGGTGGGCGCCGGTATAGCTGGATGCACCGCTTCTGTGGCCGCCGCATTATTGGGGGCTCGGGTTTTACAGCTTGAGGAGAGCAATAGGATCCTTTCCAAGTTTGACCGTGCCAAGCACCGATGGATTCATCCTCATTTTTTTAACCAAGGTCTATTTGCAGACGATTGGACCGACCTGCCGATCTTGAATTGGCGCTCAGATAACGCGCAATCGTTGAGTAAGCTATTTAAGTTGAAGTTTGACTCTTATCAGCGCGCATTAGACGAAAATTTAGAGGTCAGATTTAACTGCAAGGCGGTGGGAATCGATCTTGAGTACGACAGGTACTATGACCCTATCACTACATTAAATTGGATAGATGAGGAGAGCTCTCGAAAGACTTTGGTTAGCGAGAGTTTTGAATTGATCATTCTTGCTGTCGGATTCGGTTCGGACGAGTGGTGCCAGGAGCTGAGTGGCGGTGGGGAAGTACGAACAAAATCTTATTGGGACGTGGAGCGCGAGAGTCGCAGCGGCGCTAGTGGAAATACCGTTTTTATTTCTGGTTGCGGAGATGGAGGTATCGTAGATCTATTGACTCACGTCATATCAGATTTTCAGCACCCAAAATTTCGTTCAGTGCTCCCTGGCTTGCCAGGGTTGGCCGTGAAGCAGCTCGAACAGGCTCACGAAGAGTTTAATAAAAGACTGGAAGAAATCGATAAGCTAAGTCACCTCGATTATCTGCGTTTGCGTACTTTCACTCGGAACAAAAAGTTCCCCGTATCCTTGGAGCAGTATAGAGCGCGCGAGCTCAAAAAACTAAATCGTGAAATAGCCTCCTCGTATCGCTACTTCGCAAAGCAGGTTGCCAGGCTCCAGCCCGACTTTATGAAGTATTTCAGGTCAAAATTAAAAAGACGCTCTCGGGTTATCTTAAATTCGAGATCGCCAACTCCCTACAATCCATACACGTCAATTTGGAATCAGCTCGTGTTAGCCATGATCGAGTACAATGATGCGTTCGAGTATGTTCCAGGGGAGGTTCGCGGAGTGAGGCGCCTTAAATCAGGTGCCTTATCTGTCGAAGTTGATCATCTGGGGAAGATGACTCGGATAAGAACCAACAGTCTGATTCAGCGCTATGGCCAAAAGGCCGACTTCAAAAAAATATTTGGGAACATCGCATTTAATCCGTTGCCCCGAGAGGTCAGGAACAATCACGAGACCGAGAGCAATATATTGGAGGATCTGGAGCAGAAGTTGATGCGGAGAAATAGGAAGCCTATTGAACGCAATGAACTCGTTTCTTCAATTCATAGCTGGAATGATCGGCGAGGACGAAAGATTACTAGAGATTTTCTATTTGATCTTTCGTCTCGGGATGCTGGCTTACAGGGACGTTCGGCCGGGATAATGGCTGCTAAACGTCTTTTGAAAATTGCTGCACGTTGTGACCATTTTGATTGCGTTGCGGTTCAATTTGGAACTCAGGAACCCGACCAGGCTTTCTTGGAAGCATTTCGCCATTCAGCTCTAGCTGGTTGGAAGGTGTCATTTCCAAGGATCATTTATTTTCACAAAATAGATGGTCTTGGAGACGAGGCGTTAAAACGCATTGGAAAATATTTTCGTATTCCTCATGAGTTTTTTGAAAACTATCTCGATGTAGCAGACTCAATTCTGCAATCGGACATCGCTGAGAATGACTAGCGGGATTGGTGCCCTCATCGTTCACTCGACTAGGACAGTGGGAGTCGAACCCGAAAAATAAAATGAAAGCCATCACATCGGCCGGGTTCGCCTGGAGTGACACTTTCCGAGAAAATTTCAAAAAAAACGGCGCTAGTGATTTCAGTCACTTAGCGCCGAAAAATTTCTTTTTTGAAGTGGTGGCGACGGGCGACCAACAGGCGCACCGCTCTTAGTTCACGATACCATTAAGTGTTCGCCTAAAAACAAAGAGAGCTTATTCCGCGAGTGCCTGCCTCTTTACGAGCAGGGCATGAGTCTGCGCGAGATCGAGCGCCGGACCGGGTACGCGAAGTCGAGCATCCGAGATGTTCTGCGTGCGCACGGATTGGTTTTGCGCCGAGCTGTTCGTGGCCGACGAGGTGATCCTGCGAAACCAGATGCAATGCGCTCGGGTGTCATCCCATACGGGTACTGTTACCTCGACGGGAAGCTCGTAGTGGACACGCGCGAGCACGCTGTCGTTCTGCAGATGGTGAGACTGTGGCAGTCGGGGAAGAGTTTCGATGCCATCGCTGATTACCTCAACAGCCAGAAAATTCGGACGCGACTGGCGCGGCGCTGGTATCGCGGGACTGTTCAATCCGTTGTGGAAAGGCACTTGGCAGAAATAGAAAAATAAAAACTGGCAATCCTCGGGCCGAAGGTGAGCGGGGTTGTTAGATCCGTTCTATGGAGAATCGTAAAACTTCGAATAAAAGATTGAGATTGGGTTTCCAACAATATCTGGGTTTTCGATCGCCGAACGTGCTTGAGTGGTGATCTCGGAAATATACACTTCAATTTTCGGGACCAAGGTGAAGATGTCAGTCATGTCGAGAATGACTGTTCGGACTTGGCCAATATCAAATGGCAAGCGATCGCGCTTGCGGATCAGTTGAACAGTAGGGAGGCGGAGTGCGTGCCGCAAAGCTAGCTCGTAGAGTACGTTGGGATTGAGATAGGAGAGGTCCACAATGGCGAGCTTGCTTTTTTTGATGTGTTCAATCACTTGGGTCGTGATCATGCCCGGATCGCCAATTTGGTCAGCGCGAACTACTTTTAGACCGAGCTTTTCAACAGCGGGCTCTACAAAGGATCCAAGTACTAAGTTTGAATGTTTTCGTTCCTCGCTGTCGTCGGCTCCGATCGGCGAAATGTAAAAACATGTTTTTTCCCAGTCTCGCTCTCCCGTAGATGGCGTTCCTTCGGCGATGACTGGTCCAGCGGCAGCATTAAGTGGGGGCTTGGGTTTTGCCTCAATGGGAGCTGCCTTGATTTCGTCTAGGGCATGATCCAGAGTTAGTAGGCGCTCACTACCGGAAATCGTCTTGATCAACCCGAGGAACTGAGCATTTGCGATGAAGGTGTCTACTCCTTCCGGCGCATCATGGGCATCGTAGGAGGCCTCAACAAGTGAGTCCTTCATTACTGCCTGTGACGGGAGTTTTGAGCCGGCATATAGGTCGAAAAGCTGTTTAAAAGGCGGAATATTATCTATCGCCAATTTGAAACGGGCACGAAGGCGATCCTTCGCATTACTCTCTGGATCAACTGCCAGTTTGCCGTCTGGTGTGAGTTCGAGATGTTCTGCTTGATAACCGCCTGTAGTTAGCCCGTAGCGGCCCGAATTCACAACTAGTTGGCGACTGGCTCCAGAGTCTGGTGATTTCTCGAGTTTCTCGAACAAAGTAAGGCGCCGTGCCTTTCCAGCAGCCCCTGCAATAGTGAGGATGGTATTTGGAATGATGAGGGCATCTTCAAAAGCGGCTGCTGGAAACGGTTTAATCTTGCGTGAATTCTTGGCCATAACTTCTTAGTCTCACTTCTTGTCGCGCGGTGGGCAGGGATCGTTTCCGTAGCTGTTCTTCTCGCTGATCACGCCATTTGCCTTGTGGATGACATGTTCGGTCTCATCTCTCTTGGCATGTCTTCTGCCTTCGGTTTCCGCCGCTCCTTTAGTGCGGTGATGTGAAACCTCCCGACCAGCTTGCTTGTTCGACCAGCCATTCCCTGAAGGAACCGTATGTACGGACGATTTTTTCGAAGCCATTTGCCCTCCTTTGGTCGCCAGGCCGGCGCCACATCTGCTCAATAAAAACAGCTATTTACCTCTTTTAGGCAAGAAAGTCTTGCCTTGATGACCTTTTTTTGGCACAATTTGAATATAAATGCAAAGTTTTATTGCGGTATGTCCGATCTTAAATATGACAACGAAAAGGAAGGGCCTATGAAACTGGGATCGGCAGACTCTTGGCCAAGTGGAGAATGGTGAGAGGGATCTTAAGGCGTGGGAGTTGTCCAAGATTGCGCAAGTGCTTCATGTGGACATGACTACATTCTTTCCGAAGGTGGAATCAGCCGTGAGGCCACCCGTAGTTTTGTGGCGTCAACGCCCGGAGAACAATGCGCGTTTAGAAGCTGCTTTTCTTAATTTGTGTAAGGACTACAAGTTTGTTGAAGAGCTGAATTCTGTTCAACTGGACGGCTTTAGAAAACTTCCGAAAAAGCAGATTGATCTCGACTCATTCAGATACGGCGATGTTTACGCGCTGGCAGAAGAGGTTCGTAGTGAACTCGATCTTGGTGACTATCCCGCTACTTCTCTTATTAAGGTTCTTGAGGAAAAGTATGGGATCAAATTTTTCTTCAATGAGTTGGATGGAAATGGGTCTGCCGCGTCGAGTGTGTCCGATTACGGCTCATGTATCTTGATTAGCTCTAGTGAGGCCTCTTGGCGGCAGCATTTTAGTATCGCCCACGAGTTGTTCCATATTGTTACTTGGGGTGAAGCGCTTCTGGATCAGGTGACTACCAATCAAGAGACATGGGAAAAGAATGAGCGATTTGCCAATGCGTTTGCTGCCGGACTTCTTGTTCCTGCCGAGCCTTTACATAGAGAGATTCGTTCGTATCTGCGCGACGGTAAGTTAAACGATGGCGAGATTGTCGCGATTGCAAGGCAGTTCGGTGTTTCTCTCGAAGCATTACTGTGGCGGATGGTGAATCTGCGTATTGTCACTAAGGATATTGTAGAGAAGTCATTAGAGGACAGCCAGCTGAGGTCTATAGATCATGAGAGTCGTGCTTCCGATCAGAAGCCGTACCATCTGAGTAATCGATTTGTTCGAATGGCTTATGTTGCTTATAAAAACGGCGAAATCAGCCGTTCTCGTCTCGCAAAGATGCTCAATCAGACTTTGTCGGGGCTTGAAAAATATCTAGGACAATTCGGGCTCGTGGAAGTCGGCAGCAATGAAATCTCGCTTAGTTATCCTTGATGCGAACGTCATCATTCGTGCGTTTAGCGGTGGCTTTTGGGAGTCGCTGGTTGCTCGGTACGATGTTCACGTTACCTCAATCGTTCTGAATTCAGAGGTTTATTACTTTGAAGATGCTCAGGGGCGACGTAACGAGATTGACCTTCGGGCATATGTGACATCCGGAAGGATCAAAGAGATTGCTGCCAATGGTAGTGAAGTCGCCGCTCTAGTCGACAAGGTAAATCCGAATTTTCTGGATCGTATTGATGACGGCGAGAGAGAAGCGTTGGCACTTCTCTTGACTGGAAAGTTCGATGAGTTTCAGTATTGCACGGGCGACACACGAGCGATCAAAGCTCTGGCGAGTTTGAATCTTGGTGCACTCGGAGTCTCTCTTGAGGAGCTGCTAACTGCGATTGGCCAGAAGAACAAGCTCCCGGATCCTAGTTACAGCAAGGCAGCATTCGATAGAAAAAAAGCGGAAGGGCTTCAAGAACAAGGGATGTTCCTGAAGAAAAAGTGACCTGTAGGAAAGAACATCGATGGACTCGGGAATTGAAGTAGTTGCCTTGGACCAAGGAGTTCGTTGCCAGTGAATTTTGCGGTCATTGCCAACGAAAATGCGTCTGTTAGTCGATTTGAAGGTATCGGAAGCCTAACAGGCGCACCCTCGTCCGTATTTAGTCAGCCACGCCTGAATCTTTTCAAGCTCTTAGCCGACCCGGACGCCGGTGCGCCTGTTGGTCAATTTGGTGGAGACGGTGGGAGTCGAACCCACGTCCGAAAGCCGTCCGTCGCTGGAATCTACAGGCGTAGTCGGTGGTCTAGTTGAGCTGGCGGAGTCCATCGACAAACTCCATCCAACCCCTCGTGAACTGTGTTTTCGCTTTCAAGCCGCTCACGACAGCTCAATCGCTAGCCCGCGCAATGACGTCTTTCCCCAGATTACGGCGCCTCCAGGGAAGACGTATAGATGCGTTAACCTAAGTTAAGCAGCCATAGAGTATTCGGGTTTGCCAAATACAAGTTCCGCTTTTTTACGAGGCCGGCGGAGCCCTCGGCATGCATCCAGGACTTCAGAGCTCCCGTCGAAGCCGTGTCGTCCCCATGCCCATCCTTATAGCAGAAGGCGGCGCCCGCATCCAATACTAGCGATAGGCCGATCAGGGGGCGCGTGGCGAATCCACGGAGCGCGCCAAATCTTCCCAAACCTTGGGCTCGGTGTAAAAGCCCTCGTGGCCGGACTCCTGGAAGTTCCTATAGATGATGTGTCCCTTGAGAAGTTCGGTCTCCTCCGAAAACGTCTCCACCGGAACAAACACGTCTTTTTCGCCCGAGTACAGATAGAAGGGGATCTGTGGATTGGCGACCAATGCCTTTAGGGTGTCTGAGGCGAACTGTGGATCCGAAGCCGTTTTGGAAGCTTCGATCGTGAGCTCTTCCACTTTGACGTGGACGGCGGCCAGAAAGCGGCATTCGTTGATGGCCCAATCGTCTGGTTTTTCTCCGGCTTTCATCAGGCGGCGCCTCACCTCCGCACAATGGGAGAAATCTTCGGGCGGAAACGGAACGTTATTCGTTTGATCCACGGCGCTCACGATGTTCGCTCCAAAACCGTTGGTGAAATAAGATCCCAGGACCAAGTATTTGGTGATGTCGTCGAGGTTAGGCGTGTACAGCTTGCCGCTATCATCTAAGAAAGCTTTGATCCATTCGTGCAGGTTGGGCCAATCATCCCTAAACCCAAGAAACAAAGTGAGCGAATCCAAGAGGTCCGCGCCACATGCCTCACTGATGCTGTCTTTGACGCAATAATCCGCAGGCACCTGAGCGCGCGCCTTTTTCAAAAGCTCATCGTCCCCGGGATAAAGCTTGAGGTAATCCTTTAAGACTCGACCCTGAGACTGAATTCGCAACGTCAGCCAGGCCACCGGATCGTCCATGAGCGATGCTCCGTGTGCGTAGGCCGCTGCCACTCCTTCGGGTGCTACTTCGATATAGCGATGAACGATGTAGCCGCCGTAACTCTGGCCAAAGACCTTCCACTTCTGAGCGCCAAAGAGGTGCTTGCGAACTGCCTCAGAGTCTTTAACGATTCCTCGAGTGCCGTAGCGGGTGAGTCGCTTGGCGTTCTCCGCATCGACCGGTTGCGAAGGGTAGGAGTCCGAACATCCCGTTCCCCGCTGATCGATATACACAAAGGGGTGCTTGGCTGAGGCGGGAGCTTTCTCAAGAATTTGGTAGCTGCCATGTGAATCCGAAGCGGGTCCTCCGTTGAAAAAGACGACAGGAGTCTCGTCTTTTCCTTCCTTGGCCATTCGGTAGTAGTAAAACACGCGAACATCGCGGGACTTAGGATCTTCCCAATTCTCAGGAACCGAAACCCATCCATGACGGAATTCAGGAGCGAGTTTTTTGATGAACTCAGCGCATTCAGGGGAAGTCTGATCCGCGCGCGCTGCGCCAATCCCTAAAAACAATACCGCGGCTGCTACACAGGCAAAGAAATTCTTCAAAAGTCTGTCCCCCAAAATCGTCGTTCTAGTTGTTGTACCAGTTCAGCAGGTGGTCTTCCGCCTCGGGCGAGATATACAGGGCGTTGTCCTTGACTGAGACATCCAGCCAGTACGTCGCGTCGATACGCCTATTATCGCCGATCATTTGAGGCAAGCCTTTCTTGGTCAGAGCTAACTGAAAAGGCTTCTCATCATAGTAGCTATAGCCCGTGTTCGGAGCCCGATCGCCCAGCATGCGTTTCAAGATCTCATCTGAAGTGCTGGTATCCAATACGAGCCTCTCCCAGCGCTGCTTGTCGCGTTTGTAGATGCACGGATATTCAGCCGTTTTCTTGGGCCCCGTTTTAAAGATGAGCTTGCACTCAAATTGTTCGCCCGTTCGCTTTTCGTTAAAATCCTCGGTCACTTTGAGCAGGCCTTTGAGCTGAGCCGCAGTTTGCTGGCCGCCCCAGGGACGAGCTACTAGGATGCGAATCGAGATATCGTGCTCTCGGATCAGCGCCGTTGTCTTGGTTTTGTCTGCCGCTTGCGCCAAAGAGACGCTCATCAACCCCACTACGAGTAAGAGTGCTTTCATGTTTTCCCCCTATGAAAAGCGCTTAGATGTCTGCGTTATCAGTGCCCGTGCGATTTGCCCCCGCCCAGGTCTTGAGCCAGTACCTACGATCTAAAGCCATGTAGCCCCCCAGCATTCCAAAACTCAAAGCATGCGTGGATGCGAGCTCGAACTCTCCATCATCTGCGTTGATCGTTGGAGCGCGCTTGCCCATGAGCGCTTTAAGAAATTCGTTCGCCACGACGGGTGCGAACTTAACGCTCGAGCAGACGCAAAGATTCTGTGTGAACGTGCACGGATACTTGAGGCGGTCTGGTGAGCCCGTGTCGTCGGGTAGAGTGACTTCGCACGTGTAGGCGCGAGAAATTCCTTTAGGCGGGTCCATGTCCTCGAAGACCCTGAGGCGCGCGACATATTGGTAGGTGCGCACGTGAGCCCCGGAGGCAGAGTTTTCCAGGATCTCGATTTTCATGTCCTGGTTCCAAATCGGCTTAAGCTTGGGAGCTGCAGCTTGCGCTCCTACCGTACCCAGCATCAGTCCCACTACCAGCGTTCCCCAAATCGCCTTCATGCGCTTTCCCCTTTGTTGAAAATTAACGCTTTTTCTTAGAGCCCTTCTTCTCGCAAAAAGATTTCAGTCGCTCGCCCAAGAGGTCCTGCCAGCCTTCGAGGTAGCCCTGGGCTGACTCTTCGTCAATCATTCCTTGGCCTTGGTGAGTCATCTTCAGTCGGGTGCCTTTACCCACAGGCTCGAGATCAAAACCCATCTTGCACCACACGGCGCCGGCCATTCCCATCGAGCCTGAGATTTCAATCCGTTCGTTTTTGGCAAGCTCGGTGACGATCCCCCAGACCGAACCTTCGCTAGGAGACCACACTTCGGTCATGCGCCCGCCGAGCTTGGCTTCGAGTTTGAGCGTGCGGTAGCGCTCCTCGTTCACGAGGTAGGGCGAACCCCACCAGCGGTGGATGTCGCGCGTGAGAGCGTTGAAGACCTGCGAGGCCGGAGCATCGATGATGACTTCGAGTTCCAGCGACATGGTCTGCGAGGGTTTGAGCATGGGGCCGAGAGTAGCATGCTGAAAGCTAGAAGCCAGAAGGAGTTTTAGATCGCTCCCTTCGGGGTCGCGATCTCCTCTCTGGAGTACCGGCTCGTGTCACGCTCGCCATCTCTGTATACGCCAGTCCTTCAGACTGGCTAGCGAGTGAGTTTGAGTACAGTTTGAGTTCCAGTCTGCAGGCTGAAACTGACTGTGACTGAAACTGTACTGACTCTCAAACTGCAGACTGAAACTGGTTGAGTGGTGTTGTTTTGTCTTAAAAAGGGTGTTACTTCTCGGGGGTTCAACCAGCTTTACGAAGTGAAAGTGAGTAGATAGGGAACGATGTCTCGCGACGACTTGATCAAGTTTGATGGCAAAGTGACGGACCTTACGGGCGGCGGCAACTATGTCGTTTCGCTCGAAAACAATGTGGTCGTTACTGCCCGACTCTCGGGCAAGATGAAAATGTTTAAGATCAAGGTTCTCGTGGGGGATCGCGTGACGGTGAGCGTCTCGCCTATGATCCGACTCACGGCTTGATCACCCACCGACTCAAGGCAGGCGAATGAAAAATAAGAAACCCGTAGTCGCCAAAACCAAAACCACTCCAAAAGCTTCCGCACCTAAGAAAATTTCACCCGCTCCCAAGGCAGCGCCACTTTCCACGGCCGCCAAATCCAAACCTCTTGCTAAGGCCCCTGTTGTTAAAGGCCCCCCTATGGCACCTGCGCACAAAGGTGGGGTTCCAAACCGTCTCAATACGCCCATCGTTCCGCCTAAGATCGGAAAGGGCCAATTCAAATGCTTCCATTGCCGCAGCGTTTTCCCTCAAAAGGACGGCGACTGGCATTCGTGGCAGAGCATGGAAGTTCATCTTTGCCGCGGCTGTGAGATCGCTACGCGCGCACGCCCTGAGCGTAAGGCCAAGGGAGCGCACGGATCTTTTGTTCCGCGATCCGCTCCGTCGCTTTCTCTTTAGGTCTAAGAGCGCCAAATCCCTTGTGTTATTGCACCCCTTGCGATAACGCAGTGCTTCTATGTGGGAGATTCGGGGAAGTCATCGGCGGCGCTTCGCGCTGCTCGTAGTTGTTGCTTATTCTTTCGTTACGCCCGCTCGCTCCCAAGTCCAAAATCGCGTCCTCTCTCCATGCTCAGGGATCTTGCCTGCGTCCGAAGAAACTGGCATCGCGATTCACCGCTACACGTTCGAAAAAATTTTTGAATGCCTTCTCAAGCAACGAAAGCCCGTGTTCGCAGCGCAGCAGGCGTTTGATCTCTATCGGCTTTGCATGCCGGAGTCCCTCACAGGCACCGTAGATGCCAAGTTCCAGCTCTCCAAATTGGACGACGAAGGGCTTCGTACTACGTTGGATTGGAATTCGAGGCCCGAGTTTTTCCCGCCGGGCGTGCCCATTAGCTCCGACAAACTGGTAACGATCTCCTGTCTTGCCGATGAAGTGGGCCGCTGGAATGCCACGCGCGCCAGCAGCAAGCGTTTTTCGTCGTTCATGGATCCCAAGCCTAGGAGACTGCGCTCGGCCATCGGAAATTTTGAAGTCGATGAGCTCGTGGCTCTGAGCGCGCGCGAGAACCGTGCGCTCACGGAGCTTGCGATCGAAACGTTGCGTACTCTGAGGTTGCACCGCCCGAGCCTCGAAGCTGAGCTGAAGGTGATGTTGCAAGGCATCGGCAAGAATCAGCCCGAGCCGATGTCAGCGCTCCGGATCCGAATGCTGCTTTTGGTTCTCGATCGCGCCCAGCTGCGCACTTCAGCTGACGGTGGAATTGTGCTGAGCGCTCCCTTTGTTATCGAATCCCGCTTTGAGTCTGATCTCGAAGACCTTGTGGCGCGGTATCGCCCCAATGCAATGACGCTTGATGGAATGGGCGCGCTCTTCACTCGAGACCAGATCCTAACTCGCGTGATCTGGTCGGCTCTTCAACTCACGCCGCAAGACCCTTCGGCTAAGGGCGAAGACCGGCGCAAGCTTCCGGACCTGGCTGATTTTCAGCTGCCCGCGGAGCAGCTGGGTCGCGCATTAGGGCGACTGCAAGGCGATGCGAGCTACGTCGACATCGTAAAAAAACGCTATTTGCAGATTCGTGCTTTGGATCAGGAACTCTCGACCAAAATGCAGCTTAAGGTCGCGCGAGCGCCCTTGGCGACAAAGAACGCGCCCGTTCGGGTGGCTTTTCTGGATTCGGGGGTCGATCCCATCACGTTTACGGATTTAGCCGAATATCTGAGCGATGGCGGCCCCGGGCGTG
>JBGAWT010000306.1:0-2173 GCA_044227445.1 Bdellovibrionia bacterium
CTGGCCAATCTGAGGCAGCCGATCGCTTACTCGGCCCTGAAGGCACTCTTGGCCAACCCGGGAGCGAAAGCTCGAAACCGCGCTTCCCGAAAGCTCAACGCCCAGAACTGAGGCTCCTGCTTTTTTCCAAAGCACGGCTGAGCTCCCGCTTCCGCAGTAAAGGTCCAACACGGCTCGCTGGGGCGAGGGATTCAAAAAAAGTGCGGTCTCCTCCAAGGCTCTTTGGTGAAGAGCCGGAAGGAGCTGCTCAAAGCTTTGATGCGAAAGCGTGGCGTCGCCGCCCACGAATTGCCAACTCTTTGAAGCAAACACGCGGTGTCCGGCTGCTGGATTGAAGTTCAACCAAACCGATCGGCATGGGGCTCCGAGCACCTGAGCGAGCAGATGCTCTTTGCATGCGGAGATCCAGCGCTCCGCTTCATGGGATTTCACCACCAGAGTGAGCACGGCTCCCGAGATCGCAACATGGGTCACGGGCATTTCGTTTAACTCGGGGCTCTCACTCAGCGCCTGCGCTACCGAGCGTGCGATGGAATTGAGCTCCGGGGTCTGAACGGGACAATGCGGAATAGCGATCACCTCGTCGCGCTTCATCAGTCCCAAGGACCAGATGCCGTCAGTGCTTCGCGATGCATGCAGGATGGTTTTGTCGCGGTAGCCCCATCGCAAGGATTCGGGCGCCGCGACAATCGGCTGGACGCGATCACGCCAGGGCTCTAGGCAGCGCTCCACGAAGGCCTGCTTTTGAGCCAGGGAGTCGACGTACTCCCAATCCCGGTGCTTGCATCCGGGGCAGCGCTCCTCACAGCTTGCGGGACGCATGCGCGGCTCCATCCACCAGGTCAAACTCCACCATCGTGCGGATGCCGGTTCTAAACTCTCGCCAATATTTTTCGGCCATCATGGGGTTGGCCGTCGGAAGTTCCAAGGTCACCACCGGGATGCCCAGTTCGCGACCCGCTAGATTTCCAAGCGAGCCCGGAAAAAATCCCGAAGAGCTGGCCCTAAGCTCCTTGCGCAGATCTAAACAGGATCTCACGTAATCGCGCGGAAAACGCTTCAGCGAGATTTGTGTGGGGCCGTCGTAATCCAGGAAGTTCAGAGGCGAGTGAATGGAGAGGATCTTCTGGGGCTTGAACCTTCGAATGAGCTCGAGCTGAAAAAGCGTCTCAGGCTCGGACTGCGCCTTGGAGCCAGGAAAGCGCCTGCGGTCCCCACCGCGTCTGCCGGGTTTCCAGTCGCGCGTGGCGAAGTTGCGATTGAGGTCCACGCCGCGCGAGTTCACTCGCGTGCGGGGTTTCGCAAGAAATCCATCTGGGTTCACCAGAGGCGCGATGATGACCTGTTGGTTGCTCAGCGCTCCTTGGCGCTCACGAAGCCATTGTGCGACTTTCAGGCCGAGGTAAACAGGCGTGATTTCATCTCCGTGCACGGCGGCTAAGATGAGCGTCGTGTTAGGCGAAAAGGGCCTGCCGAACTGGGCGGCGATCAGAGGCCTTCCTTGAACCGAGTGGCCAAGGACTTGCCAGCTGATTCCGGGCGAGCAGAGCTCGGCGTTCCATCGGAGCTCTTGAGCGGTTGTGGCGATCTCCCGACAAAGCGAACCTAAGTCTCTGTCCGCCGATGGCGCGGATCCAAGGAATGCTAGAGATGCTGCGATCCAAACGACTCGCCTCATGGGGTTACTTCTTTCGCTTCACCGATTTGGCTTCGCGCCGCTTGCCAATCCACCACTTGGCAAGGAAGAACCCGATGACGCCAAAGATCGTGAAAGCGATCCCGTGCTCGACTCGTTGGATGAATCGGACGACTTCTTCGAGCTTGTCGCCGAAGTAGTACACCGACCCGACGATCAGCGGCACGCTCAGCAAGGCGGCCACACCGTCGTAGAAAAAGAAAATCTGATACGGCATGTGAAGCGTGCCAGCTGAGAAGAAGATCGGTGCCCTGAATCCCGGCATGAAGCGCGCAGCGAAAATGAGCTTGTTGCCACGCTTATGTAAGAGCTTGGCCACAGCCTGAAGTCGCTCCTCGGGCAAGAGCTTGGCGAAAAACCACTTGCGGGTGATCTTGCGACCGTACTTGGCGCCCAGCCAATACATGATCGAATCGCCGATCATGACACCCGCATAGCAAAGCACGATAATACCGGGGAGGCTGACCACCCCATAGT
>JBGAWT010000032.1:0-19498 GCA_044227445.1 Bdellovibrionia bacterium
GTAAGAGCTGCGGGACGTTGCTCCTCAGGTACGAGAGCAAGCAATGCACCCTCATCGGTAGTATCGTTCTCCGCCGGGAGAACGGATCGCAAAGAGGAGATTCGCGCCTTGTTCCAGCGTGAACAAAAATCTTGGGGATCAAACTTCGTCTGCTCGCAAACACTCAAAGTGCTGGTCATATTTTTTGGGAATCCGCTCTCTAAATAGCAAGGCCTGTGCCACCGGCTTTGCCGGTAGAAAACGTCGGGCGTGGTTGATGTTCTGTTTTCGAGACTAAGAAAGTCCCGCGCTTGGGACAATTTATCCCCCCGCAAGAATGATCCGATGGATGGCTTGATTAGCGTCAGAATCATGATCGCAAAATATCGCCGCGATCCTTGTTTGGGATATGATCCGGGTCATATCGATAGCGCCTAAATTTGCGCGAAATTACGAAGAGGAATGATGGAAATCCACAACGAGCGCATTTTGAAAACGATCATCGGTGATTTGAAAGGCCTCCGCTGTACGGCGAGCCTATCTCCCGGCATACAGGCGCTTTTGGCGTCAGTAGCGGTCAAAAGAAAATACAAAGCGGGCGAGCCCGTCTGGAGAATGGAAGATCCCGGAGAATTTTTGGCGATTGTCGCAAATGGGCTCGTTGAAGTTTCGCGGTACTCGAGCGCTGATGAGGAAATGGCAATGGGTGTGTTCGGTCCAACTGATGTGATCGGAATCTCCGCAGTCATGAAGAAAGCCGCCTACCCGGGGAATGCGCGAGCGATCGTGAAAGGTACGGAAGTCATCAAGTTGTACCTGAGGCCAGTTCTGCAACGCAAAGATCCGATCGTGACCGAAGTACACACCTGGATACGAGAGATGATGCTATTGCATGAGCAGATTCTCAGGGACAAAATTGATATTCTCAACGCTGGAAGCGTGGAAAATCGAATTTTTGAGCTACTCAATCATCTGATGCGTAGATTTGGTAAGCGAGAGTCCTGCTTGCGGCACATTATTCCGATTCCGCTCACCCGCGCTCAAGTGGGGAGATTGACTGACGTACGGGTGGAGACCGTTATTCGTCTCACCAGCCGTTGGCGTAAAGAAGGCCTAGTTCACTGGACCAAAGAGGGAATATCGATTGAGAATCTTCCGCTCCTTGAAAAGAGCTTGGCGAGAAACAAGAGATTCAAATGAAACAAAATTGGGCAAAAACATTGGACCCGTATCAGGTTCTTTTCCCACTTGGATTGGCTCACGCGCTGTGGGGGGCGGTATTGTGGATCTTGTTCGCCGTACAGCGCGTTCCCTATCCGGGTCTTGCCCATGCCCATCACATGAGTGACGGATTTCTTTTTTCTTTCGCCACAGGCTTTTTGCTCACTGCCGTTCCGAGGTTCACAGGCACCGCTCGATGCTCTCCCTTAGAACTTGCAATCGCGACTGGCATCGCCACTTTTGCATTTTTTGACACCCGAGCAACAACTGGACTTGCGATACTTATTTTTTTACTCGTCTTTTTCTTGCGCCGCTTTAAAAAGCGTACCTTTTCACCTCCCCCGCATTTTATCTTCCTTCCGCTGGGTCTGGTATTGGGAATTGTGGGAAGCGCCGCCATTTCCTTAGGTCAAATGGGCTATTTGGACGCTCAGTATTTGAGTGCGGGCCGCATACTTCTCTATCAAGGAACCATGCTTTCTTTCTTGCTGGGAATCGGAGCCAAGTTGATCTCAGCGCTGCTGGGGTGGGCATCGCCTCCCACACATCAGATCGCGTCCGCACAAGCATTCAAACGCTCTCGTAGTCCAATCGCCACGCATGCTATTCCGGCCACGCAAGCAGCGCTTTTTTTGATCAGCTTTCCCACCGAGATTTTTGTACACCCCCTACTGGGTCGCGCTCTTCGCGCGGGGTGTGCGACTTGGATAGGCTTTCAGAATTGGAAAGTGTACCGAAGGCCTCGTGCTCAAGGAAAGCTTGCGTTCTGGCTTTGGATGTCAGCATGGGCGCTTTTGGTCGGATTGTGGACCCACGCTCTTTTTCCAAACTATGGGGTACACGCCGCACATCTAATTTTTGTTTCTGGGCTTGGAGTATTGACTCTTTTAGTCGCCTCCAGGGTGATCCTAGCCCATGGCAACTACCCATTAAATTTAGAGTCCAAATCCAGAGTTTATGCGTTTACGGCTGTGTTGATTTTCATCGCTGCCGTGACTCGATTTGCAGCACCGTGGGTTCCCGCGTCCTATTTCGCGCATCTTGCCTATGCCGCAGGCTCGTGGATCCTGGCCGTAATCCTCTGGTCAGCCTTTTTCGTTCCTAAGATTCTTATTCACTCGAAGTGAGAACGCGTTTGAGTTCAGCAACAAAAAGATCGGAGTAGTTGATGTCTGTTTCAACCGAACTGAAAAAAGGATTCATCAGGGTCATTCGAATCAACAGGAGATCGTCTGAGTCGCGCACCGCGGCCCAACTGTTCGTCCAATGATCCAAATAGATTCCGTAAGTACTCCAGTGAAGCAGTGTCTTTGAGACAATCAAGGCGCTCTTGCGCCTAGGTGAAAATGCTTCAAAAACCTTGAGCGTTCGCTGATTGCTTTTTGAGATGGGCTCTCCGGGACGCGCGCAAGCAAAGCAAAGGATGTTCGTGTCGCACCCCGGCGCAAGTTGCAAACCGAGACCCTCTTTTTCCAAACGCGCCCCGAACTCTCTCGCAATTCGGGCTGTTCTTTCGAGTAAAAGCCCATAGCCCTGAGGTCCCAATCCCATTGTTTTAGCCGTCATCCAGGTCGCGACAGCGCCAGCTGCTGAGCGCGATCCCTCAAGCGTATAGGGGCCTCGGTCCTGAAGCGGATCAAAATCAACATACGGAGCCTCTTCAAAGGTACTAAAATAATAGTCTCGTCGGTCGCGGTTCAGATACGCGCCGGACGCGTACGGAACGTACCCAAGTTTGTGGGGGTCTAGAGTAAGGGAATCCGAGCGGCTCGCTGCCTCCAATGCACGTTTGCTCGCTTGAGAGAGTGCCCGAGATGCCGCGGGGTCTATGGTTCTAAAGAACCCGCCGTACGCAGCGTCTACATGGTGCCAGATGTGGACACCTTTTTTCTTCCATCGATCAACGACGTCTTGCACTTGATCGACGGGATCGATGCCACCTAACTCGGTCGTGCCTAACACAGACACAATCATCAAGATGGGGCGCCCGCGAGCAAACGCCGCGTCGATCAGTTCTTCCAAATGAGGAATGCTAAGTCTGCCGTGAGCGTCCAATTGAACGGACCAAAGAGCTTCCGCTCCTAGCCCTAGAAGTCTGCACCCTTTTTGCCAGGAGTAATGTTTATGGTCGGGGACCAGCAAAACTGGTCCCATAAACCTTCGACCTCTACTCAACGCCTGGAGTCGGCTAGATAGCTCATTTGGATTGCCTAATCCCAGCCGCCAATTGGTCAATTCGTCGTCCGAAATCGCTGCGCGTTTCACGTCAGCACGTGAGGCATCAAAGGCTTCCCATCCTATGTGAGCAGCGCGTGTTGGATCGAAATCGGGTACTAAGCCTGCGGCGTGGATCGCGGCCTGAGTTGCCAACCACAGCGACATACGCTGCTGCGCACGCACTAAGGCCTCTAAATTCGCGATCGTTCCGCCCGATGTAAAGTGTCCAGTTCCGACCTCGGGGTACCCCATCATCGACAGCAAGAAGCTCACTGCTTCATTTTCAATCTGTGTTCCTACTCGCGACGCCTCGCCAGAAATATTGTTCGGGTTGTGCAACAGAGTCACGATGTGTCCGATGAGGGCAGGAAGCGACACCTCTGAGAACATGTGGCCCGCATACCGTGGAGAAAACTTCGGCACCTCACCTTCAAAACGACTCAACAGCTCTTGCGTCACTTCCTCAACTGCATGACGCCGGCTCATAAAGCTTTCGGAGAGTTGGTCTTCGTCGCTGATGGCGCGACCGTCTTTCGGAAAGAGAGACTTTCGCCAGCTCGACCAGCGCTCGAACACGCGTTGAATGATGGGAGCAATCCACTGAGCGTTTTCCGCTTGAGGACCCAGAAAAAAGCTCTTAAGTGCGATTTCTTTGGGATCGCAAGGATGATCTGCCATCTGTAGCGTTCATTCTCTCTCGAAATACGGAATGCGTTATATGATCCAAGTCATAGGGCAGATCTTGAGTCCCTATTACCAACGTGCTTCCAAAGAGCCGATGAACTGCAAGATATGGACCCGGTCCATCAACCGCGCCTCGCCACTAGGGTCCGATCCAGGCTCACGATAGAGATATTGAAACGTGTAGTAATGGTCGATCACTTGCGCCTTCAAGATGACGCCTGTCGGCGAGGTCCAGCTTAAGCCAGCACCCCAAGCCAGATGGTCGTAGCTCGTACGGTTGCCAACGCTTCCCACGTCCGCCATACCAAGAACTTCGGCCACGACGCTTTCGTGAATTCGAATCCCGGCCGTAAGTTGTCCAGCTAATCCCAATCCCCCCAACAATACGGCTTCAGAAATGCCAATTTGATTGGGTTTCACCGCAACAGCAGCCTTTCGCCCTGACTCCGTGACTTGACCCAGATCAACCGCCACTCGACCGCGAATAATCAATTTTACCTCATTGTCAGAGGTCAATCCCAAGCCTTTCGGAGGGTAGCATCGGCGATCCGAAGACTTGTTGAGGTAACACCCGCACTTTGAAAACGACGGTAATAACCTTGCACCAGCTCGACAGAGATATTGAGTCCCTGATTCGCGATCAAACGTACGAGCGCGACTTTGAGATTCTGAAGATGGAGCGGCAACGTCGTTCCCGCAACAGGAAGACGTGCGTCGATTTCGAAAGGAAGAAACTGAATTGTTTCGCGCGTCGGAGCATCGATGGCGGCGACAAAGCTTTTGACCGTCACTCCAACAGCGTGAACTGTTCCCTGCTCGCTGACTAATCCGTGATAAGAAAATCCAATCGAGCCGTCGGCAAAAACTTTGTAGTTGCGAATGAATTGATCAACGGGATTCGCAGGCAGATCTTCCGCGCTCCATGCTAGGGAGCTTACGATCACAAACAAAAATAAAAATCCGAACTTCATACACGCCCTCGTGCTCTCCCAGTAGAGCGTACAAGCAGAGCCGTCAAGCGCAGTCGGACCACACGCTCCATTTTTATCTTAAAATTTCAAAACAAACGATGATCACGGGACAAAAAGTCTCGTCACCTACCGAAGTAGCCCATGAAGAATGCCGCGCTCGTTTATGCTCAACGTAAATGATGGCACGCAATTCGCAACATTCTTAAAATCACGAACGTAATCCACCGCGACCACAATGTATCTTGAGAATGCCTACCTGAATCCCGCTGCGATGCTCGCCTTGACGTGCTGGGCAGTTTCTACTCTGCTAGTCTTGATTGGCGCTGGAGCGCATATTTTTCGCACTTTGACTCCCAACACGCGACGCACTCAGGGCGATTTTGCTCTTCCAGGCGTTTCAGTTCTCAAGCCACTTCGTGGCAAAGACGAAGGCTTAGAAGATAATCTAGAATCCTTTCTTCGCCTGAACTACCCACGCTTTGAAATTATTTTTTCCGTCGAACGCGCCGACGATCCGGGCACAGAGCACTCAATCCAAAGGTCAGCAACTTACTCCCCGCGTTTGAGCAAGCAAGGTACGCATTAGTGCTCATTAGCGACAGCAATATCCGCGCGCAACCAGACGATCTCAAGTTCCTCGTTTCGGAGATGGGCTCTTCCGATACAGGACTTGTTTTTTCACTGGTCGATGGACAGGGCGAGGGATTGGGAGCGCACTTAGAAGGCCTGATTCTCGAGACGTACATGACTCGATGGACAATTCTATCGGTTTTATTTGGCCACGCGTGCGTCACTGGAAAATCCATGCTCTTAAACAAATCCGCAATCCGAGAAATTGGGGGATGGGCGCGCGTCGGATCCTATGTCGTGGAGGACTACATGCTGGGAGCCACCATGAGGCAGAACGGTTTGAAGACCGTGCTCGCACGGCAATCAGTGGCTCAGTACCTGGGTGAGTATTCGGTGCGGGAGTCGTGGAATCGAAATCTCCGCTGGGCGCGGCTGCGACGGTGGGTAAATCCCCCGGCATTCATCGCCGAAATACTCAGTGGGTCACTTTTGTGTGGGGCATATGGAGCCTGGGCAATACAAACAAGTTTCGGTGTGAACTGGAAAATCGGCTTGCCTACACATCTTGCGCTTTGGATCGCCTGCGATTTCGTTTTCCTACGAAAGCATGGATTTGTTCCAACGGTGCGTCTGTTGTGCCTATGGCCCGCTAAAGAACTCCTGCTTTTAGTCACTTCGGTAATAGCGCTCTCGGGTCGTACTGTTGTTTGGCGAAATCGATCGATCCGCCTTGGGCAGGGCGGGCTAATCTTGAATCAGGACAAAAAATAGGAGGTCTCTTGGTTACCTCGGATCAGCATCAAATCACAATTGACGTAGGACTTCGCTGTTGTGGCGCGAGGATCAGTTTGAAATTGAGCAAAGGGCCACTAGCAAGGCGGCTACTCAATGAACGCCGAAAAAATGTGATCTGCGCTGGATGCGGCACGCTCGTCATCCTGGCGTTTGAGCCGAACGGAAACACCGCCGATCTCATCGACCAGGAAGTCATTTCTTTTGACGCACGTTAGCGCAGATCACGTGAGAAAGATCTAAGCAGCTAGCGACAACGCTTTGGAACTAAGACTTCTTGTTCCAGGAGCCGCACCACCCCTTGCCATTAACAAGGCCTGAGGTGAGCATTTGGCATTTACCCCAATCCGAGTTGCTCGGAACGTAAAGCGCGCAGTTGTTACAAAATTGGTTTTTTGCTTCAGGCTTTTTGCGCTGAGGATATTTGGCGAAATCGACGTTCGCGACATCGGCTTTATAACCAATCGCCGTAGCGACAGGATCTGATTCTGAAACCGCTTTGGCTCCTTCTGGAGGAGCAGACGCTTCAGTTTTTGCGGCTCTCGCGCTGGTTAGAAAACCCAGAAAAGGGAAAAGGGCAGCCGCGAATAATGACATTTTTACGAAATGACGCCTGTTTAGATCCGACATGGTCTCTCCTGTGATCAGTTAAAAGTTTCCTCCATTTTATTCCAATTTTAAAATTTGTGCGGAATTTCAGAAAAAAAAAGACAGAAAAATTAATGCTGCGAGACGAGTCAGCTTACGGATGAGACAGACTGTCCCATGCAACCCGCTCAAAAAGAATTTATGCGTTTTTGAATCTGGAACACTCCTTGCTTTGTGGTGCGCAAACGCAGTCGATCAACCAAGGGGGAAATCATGGGAAGAAGCACCGTCTACGGGTGGAGTTTGGGCTGGCTCAGTTGCTTACTTTTTTGCGCCGTCGCGCAAGGAGCCAGTATTAGGAGCGTGCCGGCCGAACGTGTTTACGTTCCGAAGGGATTTGACTCAAACGATGACGCTCAGGTTGTCGTGGCGGGTTACCTTCCGGATCTTTGTTACAAATCACAGCGTAGCGAAGCACGAGTGGAAAATGGCGAAGTGAGGATCAGCCTGCTAGCCTTGTACGATTCCAGTATCTTTAGGAATGTTGCCTGCGGGAAACCATCCGATCGCCGTAAACGTTAAACAGCCCTCCGAAATGCGCGGAACACTGAAAGTCGAGGCTACCCATGCGCCCGCTCCGCCGAGTGACGCGCACGTCTACGCAAATGTGACTCGCGTCAACTACAAGAACGGTGCGCTCACCTTATTGGGAACAAATCCAACTGATTGCTTTGAAAGTGATCGAGTTGAATTGATTTCTAACGGCGTAGACACCTATTCGGTTCTGCCTATCCTGAAACAGGTAAAGCAGGATTGCCCACGCCGCGATACGCCATTTGCGATTTCCGCTACTGTTCCAAGTGAGCTGGCGATGGAGAATTTACTGCTCCACGTGCGAATCATGAACGGGAAGTCATTTAATGCCTTGATTGACAACCGTCGCGAAGAGCCACGCGACTGAGCCGCTATTCGGATGTCTTCCCGTCGAAGTGTTCCTCCGCACCTTGTGCGTCGGCCTTCGACGGGTGGACAATCCCATCCCGGTGTTCGGGTGGACCGTAAATAGTATAGAGAGTAAGCAATTGCTTTCCTGTATTCACAACGTTGTGCTTGGCTCCAGCTGGAACAATGACTGCGTCGTCCGCTTTGATCGGTGATTTTTTCCCATCGATCCAAACCTCCCCGCTGCCGCTTTCAATACGAAAGAACTGATCATGTTCTTCATGTGTTTCCTCTCCGATCTCTTCCCCTGCACGGAGAGTCATGAGAACGAGCTGAAGGTTTTTTCCCGTGTAGATCACGCGCCTAAAGTTCGTGTTCTCTTCTGTCAGTTTTTCAATGTTGTCGATAAAGCCCTTCATGACTTCCTCCTCTGTTACTCATGCCAATCGCTAACCCAACTTCTTATGTATCATTTCGCGCTGTCAACGTGTGGCTGATAGTATCGTGTGGGACCGGAATTAAAACTGATGATCCCGTTCAACGCGCAGGAAGCAATTCGCCCTCAGTTCGAGGAAGTCACCTGCTTGGGCAAAGAAACTACAAAACGAGTATTGGAACACGTCGCATCCACGCTGATCTTCCCCCCGTGGTGCTCAATAATCGTCCTTGAAATGCTTAAACCCAAACCTGAGCCCTTTCCTGTGGGCTTAGTCGTAAAAAAGGGAAGCATGATCTTGTCATGAAGTTCTTGTGGAATGCCCTTACCGCTGTCGGTGACCGCTACTTCGACAGTGGAGCCAAGATCTAGAAGCTCGATCTTAATCCATTTCTCCTCGAGCGGAAGAATCGCATCTTTTGCGTTGTTGAGTAGATTGACAAATACCTGGCTAATTTGTGTTTCCTGACAGGAAATCTGAACGCGCTCATCGAGCTCCCCTGCGCGCACTTCAATGCCATGTTTTTTGAAGCTGTCCCAAGAAAAGCCCAGCACGTCTTTGATCAGGCGAGCAATAGGGACTCTCTGAAAAGGGTCGTTTGTCCCATCACGCGAAAGCGCACGCATGCCTCTAATGATGCTGGTCATTCGCTCGGTTAGAAGATTTACGGTTGCTATCGTTTTGAGAGTTTCTTCCCGACTACCTTGATGGGCATGGATACGTTTTTCGAGAAGCTCCATCCTTCCGCATATTGCAGCAAGCGGGTTTCCCAGCTCATGTGCGATCCCTGCGGCAAGCTCACCCAAGCTCACCCAAGCTCGCCATTTTTTCTGACTGCACCAAGGCGGTACGCTGCCATTCTCTTTCCTCAAGAGCATTTTTTTGTTCGGTGATGTCGGTTCGAATCGCCACGTACTTAAACGGTCGGCCCTTGGATGTCATGAAAGGAACAATGGTCGTGAAGACCCAATAGGGGCTGCCGTCTTTTGCTTTGTTGCGAATTTCCCCGCGCCAAACCTTCCCGGAAGAAATCGTTTTCCAAAGCTGTATGAAAAACTCTTGCGGATGATGCCCTGAGTTGATGATGCGGTGATTCTGACCAATCAACTCTTCGCGAGAATATTTTGAGATCTCGCAGAACTTATCGTTGACGTAAGTAATCGTGCCTTTGGAATCAGTGAAAGCAACGATTGAAGAGTGGTCAAGCGCATGACGCAGGTCTTCCGCTTCCTTCTCACTCCGCTCAAGCTGTTCTTCGACACTCAAATTCTCGGTCATAACGGTTCACATTGCGCTTGAGACAAATTGTCCCGCCCGCATTGTTGAAGTTTCTGGTCGCCGCGTCAACGGAATTGTGTGTGAAAGCGAATAAGGCAATTGAAGTTTGTTCGCGCTCATACATGACGTAGGTCATATTTTGCGACGATTCTTTGATGCAAGATGAGCAGTTAATGTCAATAAAGATGAAATCCGTTACCCATCACTCCGAAGACCAGGTCCGAAAGTGCCTCCGAGCGATGCGCGGCATGGAACATGTTTCGGACGAAACAGTAGCGTTGATCGCATCAGTCGGAATGCTAAAACAGTTCCGATCAGGCGAAAATATCTGGCGCGTCGGCGACCCGGGCGAGTTTCTTGCAATTGTGGTTGAGGGCCTCATTGAAGTAACGCGTCAAGCAGGGGAAGACGACAATGCCATCATTGGACTCTTTGGACCCAACGATGTCATCGGACTGCCCGCAGTTCTTGGTCGCTCGGCATTCCCAGGAACAGCACGTGTCATCACCAGCGGTACCGAAGTCGTGAAGTGCTACGTCCGACCGTTGCTTCAAGGGAGTTCGCATCAGACTCTAGAACTGCACTCTTGGCTTCGCGAAAATCTCCTGCTTCACACACAGATCCTGCAAGATAAGATCGACATTTTAGGTGCGGGCACGGCCGAGAAAAAAATTATGACTCTGTTTTTGCATCTACTTCGGCGCTTTGGACAAAAAGAAACCCACTTGCGCTATCGCATTCCCCTCAAGCTGACACGTGACCAGGTTGCGCGTTTAACCAAGACGCGCGTCGAAACAGTCATTCGGTTGTGCTCCGCCTGGAAACGCCAGCACCTTATCCAGTGGACGAAAACCGGGATCCTTATTGAAAATGTGTCTGCCGTCGAACGCGCTACCCTTTCAAATTGAGCAAGGCCTGAATGAGATGGTCAGGCAGGTAGGAAAGTTCAGTGACGAGAATCGGATGTTTGAACATGATGTTGAAGTGACTTCGATTTCTGGAATCAATGACTAACGCTAGAGTTTGAACGCCATGCTCTTCCGCTTCGCGGCACGCTTTTCGAATATCATGAATGCCATGCAATCCTTCGTAAGGATCCAGATCACTAGGCTTTCCGTCGGTGAGTAGAAGCAGTACTTTGCGCCGGGCGCTTTGCTTTTTCAGGACATCCGTAACAAAACGAATGGATGGACCGAGACGCGTGTAACCCTGAGGTTGTATCTGCGGCACGTGCAAAAAGTATTGCTCCCAAGGGGCATCGGGGCGTTTGTAGATTTGAATGCGGCAATCGTGACGCGTTGAGCTCCAAGTGCCCGCGACCTGAACTTGAGGCAACAGCCCGTCAAAGAGAATTCCACAAATTCCACCCGACTCTAGAACAAAATCGATCACCCGATGGCTCTTGATCCACGCATCAGTCGAAAGTGACTGGTCAAAGAGAATGGAGACTGCAAGCGAAGGTTGAGCGGTACGTTTTTGCGCGTAGAGGCGCGGAACGCCTGAGTTGCCATGGGTTCGTTCGGATAGAAAGCGCACAGCTGCGTCGAGGTCAATCTCTGGTCCGTCGAGCTGCCGCTTGAGCCAAAGAGGCTCGTGGAACAGGTGTGCTAGCTGTTGCCTCCATCGCTCCATGTTGCCCGCATGGCGTTGAATGAGCTGATTGCGAAGGAAAGAACTCTTTTCTGAAGACGTCGGAACGTGGGGGCAAACGACACTCAGCAAGCAATGGTCTCGAAGGTAAGCCCCTTCCGACTCACTCCATTCTCGATAACGAAGCTGCTGAACCTCTGGTACTTCTGTTGTTTGCGAGGACGTCTGTTCCCGTGAAAACGTAAAGTCGCTCCGGTAGGTCGAGTGCGTCGGAGTTTCGCTGCGGGTGACCTGCGAGAGATCCACCTCGTCGAGCGCGGACATGTGGCTATCGAGAGCGTCTTCGCCGTCTTCCGTCCGGTGTCCACCCTGGTAATCATCTGCGGTTTCTAATTTTTCAAAGGAATGACTGACGGGGTTTGAGTTTTTTCTTTCTTTGTCGAGGTCTACCCTTTTAAGGACAGCGCCCTTTTGATTTTCTTTGTTGCTGCTCGAAGTCGGTGGTGACGCGTTTTTTTTTGAGGCAATGTCAAAAAACGAGGGCGAAAGCTGCTGCGGAAGACACGGAATCAGCGCATGAATAAAAGGCGGCAGAAGATCCCCTCGTTTAAACTTTCGATTGAGCAACGACGAAGAATCTTCGAGACCCTCACGACTCTGAAGGGCCCTTAACCACACGTCGTCACTGCGTCCACTCGCCGCAAGGAGTGCTTCATCGAATGCTCTAAAGCCAGGAAGTAGCGCGTCGAGTTCAAGGTTAATTCGCGCGGAATGACGCAGGAACTCCAGTCGCTGTGCAAGGCGAGATTCCAAATGCCCATCCCCATGCAATCCTAAATGCTCCGCCATGCACGCACGCAACGTAAGACTCACAAACGCTTGGCGATTGAACTCGCAAGTCTCATAGACTGAAAGCGTAGAAGGCAAGAGAAGCCGTCGCTCCCATACGCCTACATAGTAAAGACTGCCCTCGACTTGGAGATGCTTTCCGCGCAAGACGTATTCACCGATGAAACGCAACCCATCGCGAAAAGTCTCCAGCGAAGCCACACGCGGCGACGCGGCGAGCACCGTTTTGCGATGATTCCAAAACTTTCCAAAGGCCTTTTCGAGTAAATCCATGCGCTAAAGCGTTAGGTCGATCAGATCTCGTAGAGCCTGACATACCGATCGATCATCGGACAAAGGTTCCGCCATGCAAACATGAGCGGCAAGTCGTGGATTCATTCCATCCCGGACGAGCAAAGCCGTGTTCACAAGCAGGCGCGTAGAGAGAGAGGCTTTAAATGACAATTCTTCCTTTTCCCGGATCTGATGGGCCAGGCGACTGAGTGCATGAGCAAATTTGGGTGGCACCCCTGTAAGCGAAACTAGCAACTGTTCCTCTTGATCGGCAGATAGATAGTCCATCGTTAGATTCACAAACCGCTGGCGGGTCGATGGCTTGAGCTCTTTAAGGCCTTTTTGATAACCTGGATTGAAGCTCGCGACGACCATGAATGCTGGCGGCGCGGTCACGGTGGCGTTGATTTTATCGAGGTAAATTTCTCTCCTCTGGTCCGTCAGAGGGTGGAGAGCTACAACGACGTCTTCACGCGCTTCGGCGATTTCATCAAGATAGAGAATCCCGCCCTGCCGAACCGCACGGGTGACCGGCCCATCTTGCCAAACAGTATCCCCCCCCTGAATGACGAACCGCCCTAAGAGATCCGCCGCGTTGGTGTCTTCGTTACACGCAACTTTGACGAGCGAGGTCTCGAGCTTATTTGCCATGTACTCCACAAGCTGCGTTTTCCCGCACCCTGTGGGCCCCTTAATCAGCAAAGGAAGGCGGTTTTTGAAGCATCTCTCAAACGTCTCCACTTCATGACGCTGGGAGATAAAAACCGGATCAGTCGCGCTCAAGCCTCCCTACTTTGCTGTCCTTCAGGAAGACCAAATCGAATGAAGTTCCAGACAAACTCTTTCGCTCCAAATACACTTGAGCGACGCCCGCAATCCCAAAAGCCACGGTCATGGCGACCATTCCAATATTTGTCGTCCAAAAAGCAAAGATGTTCGGCGTTGAATCTTGCAACTTGCGGCCCGTCAGCTTGGGCATGGCGTAGGTAATGATCCCTAGAACCAAGCAAGCGTATGCACCCCAGAAAGCCAAATGTCCGTGCATCGCAGTAACGAGCGTGCCGTGCGTGTACATATTGACCTGCGGCAACGTGTGCGCGAACCCTAAAAAACCAGCCCCAACAAAGGACATGATCGCAGTTCCCAACGTCCAAAGAAGCGCCGCGCGATTCTCAACGGTCTTGCCTCCTTTTCGGGCCATAGCGAGCGCGTAGATCGCCATCCCTAGAAATGCCACGGGCTCGAGCGCGCTAAAAACTCCGCCGATGATCAGCCAATAGCGGGGCGTTCCGATGTAGTAGTAGTGGTGCCCGGTCCCGAGAATTCCGCTTAAGAACGTGAAGCCTACAATGATGTAGAGCCACTTTTCGATGATCTCGCGGTCCACACCGGTCAACTTGATGAGCAGAAATGAGAGGATGGCGCCCATGATGAGCTCCCAAACTCCTTCCACCCAAAGATGCACAACCCACCAACGCCAGTAAGAGTCGAGCGTTTGATGGTCCGTGTCGATCATGCCAGGCAAATAGAGCAGGGCCGCAGTCAGAAGCCCAAAGAAAAGCACTAGACTCGTAGTGGTCGTGCGCGTTCCTTTCCAAATTGTTGCTCCAATCAGGCCGATAAAGAGAAGGACGTCGACGACGACAAGGTAGTCGAGGGGGCGCGGAATTTCTAAGAACTTTCGGCCTTCCCACCATCCAAAATGAAATCCGATGACCGCAGTCACACCGACCAGAACAAACGCGATCAGCTGTACATATGCCCATTTGACGGAGACCAACTCACGACCTGACTCTTCAGGAATAATAAAGTAAGCGGCCCCCATGAACCCCGACAGCAACCACATGACGAGCAAGTTTGTATGCGTGGCACGGGCGACATTGAAGGGGATGACTGCGTGAAGCACGTCAAAGCCCATGTGCGCGAAGGCCATAATGAAGCCATAAACAATCTGCAAGGAGAGCAAGAGCATGCAGACAGCGAAAAACCAGTATGCGACCTTCTGCGATTTGAACTTCATGATTACTTTTCTCCTTTGAGCGTCGACAAGTAGGCCGAAAGCTCGGCAATATCTTCTTTAGAAAGAGGAAGCTTGGGCATGCGGGAGTCTTTTTTCACCGCAAGCGGATCCGTGAGCCACCGAGTGATATATTCGCGATCTCTGCGGGAGCCGACTCCATCTAACGAGGGCCCTACGCTGCCACCCTGGCCCTGAAGAGAATGGCAGGCGATGCACATCTGATTAAAAACCTGCGGACGATTCGCGCTGCGGACGATCGGTTCGGCACTAACGGTTTGAGGCGACGCATTGCTCGCCGCCATTTTCACGAGGTCAGGCTTAGGCGGGAATCCATTGAGATCCATGGAGCCAATCCATTTAAGAAATGCGGTGAGATCGTCGATCTCTTGGTCTGAGAAATGATAATTCGTCATTTTTCGCTGACCCGGGTACATTGCTTCGGGGTCTTTCAGCATTGCTTTAATGAAAGCCTCTCCGCGACGCTCGTAGACACGAGTCAATTCGGGCGCGTAATAGGCTCCTTCACCGAGGATCGTGTGGCACCCCATGCAGTTCTTAACATCGAAGAGGTGCTTCCCTCGGATTGCCTGCGGCGTGAGCTGATCCGAGTGAGTCTGAGCAGGGATCCGGCGAAAGGTATCCACAGTGAGTGCGATGAAAATCGCGGAAAACAGTCCTGTGCCCAATACAAAGAAGGCCTTCGCTTGAGATTTCGTAAGCATTATTACTCCGAGTCATGAAAGTTGAGAGTAGTGGATTTTGACTGAAGTTTAACGAAGGTAAGTCGCTCAAAACATGATCTGGATCATATTCAGCAAAAAAATAGTGCGATTTCCGTAGCTTCGTCGAAGTTGCTGGCTTGGCTTTCACCCTTGTCTCGGATTTTTGACCCCTTCAATTTGTGAAAGGGGCTCAAAAATGCCGACTCCAATTCCTTCAGCCAAATTTTCGTTTGAATTCGGTGCGAGAGTCGTGGAATCGAAATCTGCGATGGGCGCGATTGCGGCGGTGGGTAAGTCCATCGGCATTCATCGCGGAAATACTCAGCGGATCACTTCTGTGTGGGGCATATGGAGCCTGGGCAATTCAAACGAGTTTCGGAGTGGACTGGAAGCTTGGTTTACTCGCCCACGTTGCACTCTGGATCATATGCGACTTTGTCCTCATACGAAAACACGGACTTGCTCCAACGGCACGCCTACTGTGCTTGTGGCCTGCTAAAGAGCTACTGCTTTTAATCACTTCGGTAATAGCGCTCGCAGGTCGTACCGTCGTTTGGCGAAATCGATCGATTCGCCTCGGGCAGGGCGGACTAATCTTGAACCAGGGTAAAGAATAGGAGGTCTCTTGGTTACTTCGGATCAGCATCAGATCACGATTAACGTAGGACTTCGCTGTTGTGGCGCGATGATCTGTTTGAAATTGAGCAAAGGACTACTAGCAAGGCGGCTACTCAATGAGCGCCGAAAAAATGTGATCTGCGCTGGGTGCGGCACACTCGTCATCCTGGCGTTTGAGCCCAACGGAAATTCCGCCGATCTCATTGACCAGGAAGTCATTTCTTTTGACGCACGTTAGCGCAGATCACATGAGAAAGATCTAAGCGACTAGCGGCAATACTTTGGAACTAAGACTTCTTGTTCCAGGAGCCGCACCAACCCTTGCCCTTAACAAGGCCTGAGGTGAGCATCTGACACTTACCCCAATCCGAGTTGCTCGGAACGTAAAGCGCACAGTTGTTACAAAATTGGTTTTTTGCTTCAGGCTTTTTGCGCTGTGGGTATTTGGCGAAATCGACGTTCGCGACATCGGCTTTGTAACCAATCGCCATAGCTACGGGATCCGACTCGGGGACCGCTTTGGCTCCCTCTGGCGGCGCAGCGCCTTCGGACTTTCCAGCTCTCGCGGTGGATAAGATCCCCAGAAAAGGGAAAATGGCTGCCGCGAACAATGACATTTTAACGAAACGACGCCTGTTTAAATCCGACATGGTCTCTCCTGTGATCAGTTAACAGTTTTTTTCATCTTATTCTAATTTTTGGATTTGTGCGGAATTTCAGAAAAAAACAAAAAGAAAAATACGACCGCGAGACGAGTGAGAGTACGGATGAGACAAACTGTCCCATTCAACCCGCTAAGAAACATTTTATGCGCTTCCGAATCTGGAACACTCCTTGCTTTTTGGTGCGCAAACGTAGTCGATTAACCAAGGTGCAACGCGCGGGTTCGAAGTTGAGGCCGAGCAATAGCATCGATGCGTTCATCGAGGGCTAAGAGCCGGTCAGCTCTTGTTTATCGTCTTCTGCTTGCATTGGTGCTGCCGATAGCTCTCGCCCTCGATGAAGAAGTCCTCAGCTTCATTGACGAGTCGGTCGACGATGGCGTGAGCTAGGAACGTCCGGGAGCGCCACCATAAGTTCGCTGACTCTGCTAGCGCCGCTTCCTATACACCCTAGCCTTCTTTTCTCCGACCGCCGTCAGCTTCTTCTCCCGAACCAGTTCCGCTAAGTCCCGCTCAACCGTTCTTCTGGGGATTTGGCCTAACACTTCCAACACCTCGCCGATCGAAAACGAATCGCGCTTCTTGGCAAACAACAAAATCTTTTCCTTACGCGCTTTGGGCTGTGAACTTGCCTTATCACGCAAAAGAGCTTTTCCTTCCGCGACCACTTCTTGAGCCGCAACAGCAAAACACTCCGCCATGAATTCAAGGAAAGGGTAAAGCGATTGCAAGGCCTTCGCCTGTCGAATCGTCGAGTAGTACCGGTCACGCTCCCGCATAATGACCGTCTCGCTTGGTACGATACGCGCGATCTCTTGCCCTCCCCTCAAAAGGAGCAAATGCTGCATGAGCCGAACGGTGCGCCCATTCCCATCAGCAAAGGGATGGATAGCTACGGCGATGAAGTGAAATCCGAATGCATGCAAGAACGGATCGAACGCAGCGTTTTCTTCCAGCCACACCCACAGTTCATCCATTAAGTTCTTGAGCTGGTGAGATTCCGGACAGTCATCGATCTTCTCCCCGCTGCCCGAATTCACAATGGCAACAGAAATGGTGCGATACCTTCCTACTTGTTTTTCGTCTAATGTTCCTTGGGTGACCAATTTCTGGATATCGCAAAAGTCAGACTGCTTAATTTTCCGCGTATCTCGCGCTAAGGCTTCAACGTAGTCCAAAGCCGTTCGATAATTTGCGATCTCTAAGATTTCACGAGGGGAAGCGTTCACCTTTTTCCCTCGCAGCACATCTCCCACTTCCGACTCGCCGAGATGATTGCCTTCGATTTGATTGGAGTAAGTGATCGCTTTGATATGAGCGCGTCGTAGGAGTTTGACCGCCTGAGGGGTGCCAAGATGCTCGTCAAGAAAAGGGCGCGCTTCGGCGATCTTCATGAGCCACCTGAGCACTGGACCAGAAAGCTGCAACTCAGTAGGTATCCTTGCCCGTCTCAACGCCGAGTAATCCATGGCCTTTATTATCCGCCAGATATCCGCCACTTTTCAATGGCGGATATAATTATCTGCCACTTTTCCGCCATTTTCGATGATGGCGGAAAAAGGTGCGTTTGCGGGGTCAAAAGTATCGAAATGCCTTCGACCGAATGAGCGAAAAATGTCCTTCGGGGACCGACGGCGTCGGTTAACTCGTCGGAATTACTGACTTTCCTACAGTCACCCCAAATTTTTGAAGCCCCAAGAGCTACGGTTCTTGGGGCTTTTTTAACAGGGGCTTCGAAAATTTTGGGTGGAATAAACATGAAGAAACGCGACAGCGTTTTGTACCTTACAAGGGGACTAGCGAGCGCGTTTCGCTACGCCTCGGCCATCGTGGCCTCAGCGGAAGCGCGAGCGGTGAAAGGCGGAGCGAGCCGGGTACCCGCTTCAGCGGGTGGCGAGTGAGCCCGGGCTGCAGCCTGAGGACGGAAGTCCGAAGAGCGGAAGCCAACTTGATCGGCTTCAAGTAGAAAGATAATATTCCCGAATGCTTAGTCCGAATGAGGTTTTTCAACCCGGCTCATTTCCAACAAAAACCTACGTTAAAAGAGATAGCTCTGCCTATGAGAACCGCCTGCGAGAGGGACTTGAAAGAACTGGTAGTTTAACTCTTGTAACGGGGCCATCAAAGTCCGGAAAAACCGTACTAGTTGAAGGCGTTGTCGGGGCCAGGCTTCTGATTATTTCTGGCAGTGATATTAAGACAGGGGAGCAACTCTGGACGACGGTGCTAGCCCGCCTAGAAAGACCCCTTGAAAAGTTTCAAGCGCAACACGAAGTCACTAAAGTTGGAGCAGATGCGACAGTCGGAGGAAACATAGAGCTTCCGTTCATCGCCGACATAAAGGGTGAATTCTCACCGAAGTACGAGCAAGAAAGAGGGACGAGCAAAGAACAACGTTTCGGCTTGGCTGTTAAAGACGAGGCAATTAAGGCTTTGCTAGCTGACGACAGAACGCTGGCAATAGACGACTTTCATTACATTCCTGAAGCTGCTCAAAAGGTCCTAGCGCAGCAACTCAAGGATGCAATTCGGCAAGGCGTAAAAGTGGTGGTATTGCTAGTTCCCCACCGCGCAGAGGACCCACTTCGCGCCAACCCAGACTTAAGAGGCAGAATTCTTGAAATTAGTATTCCTTACTGGTCTCGGACTGACCTAACAGAGATCGGAAAAAAGGGGTTTCCCCAATTAGATTTGACGATTTCCAACGCGCACCTAGATGCACTTGTCGATGAGGCACTTAACTCTCCACAGCTTATGCAACTGATCTGCCTAGAAGCGGGCATAATTTTGCGCTCGCCTCTCCCATCAGCGACACCTCTTCTGTTAAGCGAGGGGGCCGCAAAGAAAGCAGTCGCAAGTACCAACGCTCGTACAATCACTCAGACGCTCCGAGCGGGACCTCCGCGTCACGGGAAAGAACGAAAGGACTATCCACTCAAGAATGGGGGCAGCGGCGACAACTATCGGCTACTCTTAGCTGCAGTAAGGAAAAATCCACCAAAAATCATGCTAAATGTCGACGAACTACGGTCGAGAATAAACGATTTGATTTCAGCAACCGACTCTCCTGGCCGAGATCAAATTA
>JBGAWT010000307.1:0-2145 GCA_044227445.1 Bdellovibrionia bacterium
GTGGGGCAGTTTCCGTTTGCAGCCAATGGGCGCGCGCTCTCGGTGGCCGAGCCAGATGGCATGGTTAAGATGATCGGGGATGCTAAGACCGGCAGACTCTTGGGCGTTCATATCGTGGGAGTAGAGGCGTCAAACCTCATCGCCGAAGCCGCTCTTGCTCTTGAGATGGGTGCACAAGTCGAGGATCTGGCTCTGACGGTGCATGCGCATCCGACGTTGCCTGAGACGATGATGGAAGCAGCCGAAGCGACCCTGGGCCACGCTATTCATATCTTCCAAAAGAAGGCAGCTCCCGCTGCTGGAGCTCACGCGCGGGTTTAATTCATGGAGTTTGTTTCACTCCCGGGTCTAACTCCTTACTCCAAGGCTCACGCGCTTCAGCTCGAGCTTTTGGAAAAACGCGTTCGAGACGAGATTCCTGACACCGTAGTTTTTGTGGAACACGAGCCTGTGATCACGCGCGGACGAGGCCTTCAGTGGACGGGCGAGGCGCGCGAGCGCTCCGTGCCGCTGCGATCCGATCTGCCTGCGGCCGTAGCTTACGCCGAAATCGAGCGAGGTGGAGATCTCACCTACCACGGCCCGGGACAGCTGGTGATTTACCCGATCATTAAATTGGGAGCGTCGAGCCGATTCCCCAAGCCGGATGTCATGGCTTATCTGCGGGAGCTGGAGCGTATTGGTGTGGATGAGCTCAAACGCTTAGGGCTGACAGACGCGCGTGGCGTGGAAAACGCCTCAGGCATTTGGATTGGCGAACGAAAGATCGCTTCTTTGGGCATCGCCGTTCGCAAATGGGTGACCTACCACGGGATTGCGATCAATCTGACGACGGATCTTGCGGCATTCAGGCTCATCGATCCCTGTGGGTTTGATCCTGAGGTGATGACGAGGCTCTCGGATCTACCTGTGGCCCCTGAAGCACTGACTCGCGCCCATTGGGAGCAGGTGTTCAAATCAGGGTTTGCTCGTTAGGGCATCGATACAAGGATAGATATTGTAGATCGCATCATACGTCGTGCGCTCAAGCGTGAGGCTCGAGATCGGTGCGAGTTGCCAGGTCCCATGATCCAGAACCACGGTCATCGGATCTTTTCCCGGGCGCACAAAGCTGCGCGTTTCGCGCTCCAGACGGATGCGGTGTTCGGAGCTAAAGAACGGCTTGATCGAGTAGGTGAGTCCCGAGCTGGTCTTCATCGAAACGAGCCCGGTTTCTTTGTGCAAGAAGACCTTCTCAATTTCAGAAGCGGAAATGGTTTTCTGGAGCCAGTCGGAGAAGGCCGCGGAGTTTTCGATCACGCGCTCCAAATAGGCCGAGTTGGTGGCCGGAAAAGATCCGTTGCGAGCGAGCGTGAGGATGTAATCGATGTCAAAGCGGTTGGGAACGATCAGCGGATGGCCCGAAGCGCGCAGCATTAGGTGCTGTGCGAGCAGCTCCGCAACTCGCCCGTTTCCGTCGGCAAACGGATGGATGTGCTCAAAACGGATAAAGGCCTCAAGCGCATTTTCCGGCGTGGGAAGAACCTTTGCGAACCATCGGCAAAACTTCTCAAAGGCTTGCTCCGAAGAGACGTTTGCGCCTCGCAAAGGTTTGTAGTCGTACTTACGGATACTTCCGAGCTGCCCCTCTTTGAGAACACCTCGATTGAGCAGGCGATGCAATTGCAGGATGTCGTCTTTGGAGAGCGCAGAACCCACCTTGCTCAAAATAAAATCCACTCCGGCGGCAGCGCCCTCGAGAGCGCTTTGGCGGACTTGGGCGTCCGAGATGTCGAGATTGAGTCGAACTTCGCCGCTATTGAGAGTCGACGAACGGCTCAGGCTCTGAAGCAGGAGCACGCGCTGGTATTCTACGGCGATGCGCTTTGGGGCCTCAACCGGCATGGGCTGGTCATGGTACTCGGGCTGCAGCGGATAAATGCCCGATTTGTCGAGCATGCGAACCAAGTCACGATAGCCTTTGATCAAGCCTTGGGACACGCGCAGGTCTTCTTCGGAATAAGAAAGCAGGACTTCGAGCCTTCGCTCGATCTCGGCATAAAGCACGGCCAGAGCGACGTTGTTGCCTTCTTTTAAGTAGCCTTTGATCAGTTCACTGAAGTGCTGGGTGACGATCTTGGTGTGGTTCGACGGTGCGTAGCGATC
>JBGAWT010000033.1:0-21053 GCA_044227445.1 Bdellovibrionia bacterium
TACGGCGCGTTATCAGTCCTCCGTTGTTCTTTTGGATGACGAGGTTCAGAAGTATTTGGACGAGCTCGCTTTCAATCCAGAAATTGCTCACAAGGGGATCGCCTTAAACTTTCGTAGGTCTTCAGAACCAACGAAGGCAAATATCTCTCCAGTTTCCTTGTACCGAATAATGGACAACCTCGTCAAAAATGCGGTTCAAGCCGTGGGAAAACAGGGAGAAATCACCTTTTCAGTTTCTCACGTAGCAAAGAACAACAGGAAACTACCCGTCTTGGAAGTTACCGACAATGGGCCAGGCATTCCAGTCAAAGTACGAGATCATATTTTTGACTTAGCATTTTCCACCAAGGCAACTACTGGAACGGGTCTCGGGTTGGGAATCGCAAAAAAACTCTGCGACGAAGTGAACGCAGAGATTAGTTTCTTAAGCGAGGTTGGAAAGGGCACTTCTTTCCGGGTCGCATTTCAGCCGGAAGGTTTGGAGCACTAGACGTATGGCGCAACGCATTCTTATTGTTGATGACGAAGACTTGAACTTGGTTTCGACGAAGTATGTTCTCGCAAAGTGGGGCTATGAGCCACACGTAGCACGCTCAGGTGATGAAGCGATAGCCAAGTTGCGGGAAGGCAGTACCGAGTTTGCAGTAATTTTATTGGACTACCGGATGCCTGGAAAGACAGGTGCAGAAACGGCGAAGGAGATTCGCACCTTCAATGATGAGTGTCGTATTCTGATGTATTCGGGTGATGACTCTCGCGACGCTATTAAAGAAGCGCTTCTAGCTGGCGTGGATGACTTTATTGAAAAAGGTGTGGATGTTGATTTCTTGCAGCAAAAGATCAAACAGTGGTGTGACAAGTTCGAAAAGAACTCTCGGACTGTCGGCATTTCCTCCAAAACAAAGACAACGGCTGAAGAGTTGATTAGCTCTATTGGAATGGTCGGACGTTCCCGAGCTATGGCCGATGTCGCCATGAAGGTCATGCAGTTTCGTGAACAAAATAGGCCCGTGCTGATTCTTGGGGAAACTGGCTCAGGCAAAGAGTTGATTGCCAAAGCGTTGCACGTTGGATCACCTGACACTTTTTGCGCGGTGAATTGCGCAGCCTATGCAGATAAACCGCAACTCTTGGAATCGGAGCTATTTGGTTACGAAAAGGGCGCATTTACTGGAGCGTTAGCTCCCAAAGCGGGCATTTTCCAAGTCGCAAAGACGGTGTTTTTGGATGAGTTGCCTTTTCTTGATGCAAGCTCCCAAGCAAAACTCTTGCGGGCGCTGCAGGAACACAAGATTCGGCGAGTAGGATCAAATCATGAAGTTCCTGTGAATTTTCGGCTGATCGCCGCGGCGAAGCCAGACCTAGAACAACGCGTTGCAAACAATCAGTTCTCGGCAGACTTCTTTTATCGGCTCAACTATCTACGAATCGAGGTTCCAGCGTTGCACGAACGACCAGAGGATATCGAGCCGCTCGTTGAACTGTTTACTGAAAGGTACTGTAAAGAATCAGGACAGCGCAAGGCGTTCCTGGTCTCAACGGTTCGGCTGCTGGAGAGGTACACTTGGCCAGGTAACGTGCGCGAGCTTGAGAGTTATGTCTATCGCCTTCTGGTAGAGAGTAAAAGCAAGCGCATTGATCCTTCTCAACTAGATGGTCGTTTCAAAGCTACCCAAGAAAACTCTGCATGGGTCACTCTTGAGGAGTTGGAGCAACGGCACGAAGAAGAGAAGGCCCAACTTGTGAGAGAAACACTCCGGACATCTGCATCTACCGCTCATGCTGCCCAAAGGCTCCGAATCCGCCCGACAACTCTCTACAGTTTCTTAAATCGAAACAAAACTAGAGCCTAGTCGCTCTACTTTCTGAAAACATCCGTCCCACCATTTAATCGAATGGTGGGTGGTCGTGTGCTCACCTTATTACTCAAACAAAAAACCTACGAAAGTTCGTTACGAAACTGCGTAATCCTACGAAAGTTCGTAATTTAGCTAAACCCCCATATCCGTTGGATATTTCGGAAAAGCACTACGCACATTCGTAGATATTTTTTCTCGGGAAAATGGCCCATTTTTTTTCAAAACAAAACTTCCTGAGTCACTGCAGGAGGTTGCACACGTTGGCACGAAACCGCCCTTTTCTTGCAATTTATATAGGTGAGAGGCCGCAACGGTGTGGACCTCACGAACATAAATCGCAGGAGGTAACGGCGATGTACTTTGATAATTGTCCCCGATGCGGCTTTCGAGCCTATGAAACACTATCCACTCACTCACACTGCATAGACTGCGGCTTCGGCGCAGTTCATGACGTGGAAGCAGTTGAACAAATCCCACAATGGGCTCTCGACTTCTTGGAATCCACGGAATCTGAAACTCGGGAAGCTCCCAAGCTCGCGGAGGCTGCGTAATGGAATCCGCTACGACGATTCTCGCTGAAAAGACGATTTCAAGAGCAACCCCCGATTGGTTTCTGTGCAGCTCTCACCTGAGGAGTATCTGGAGAGGGCAGCCCGAGCTATCGCACAGGCGGCCAAGCGAGCCGTTCAATGGCTTGTGCGCGTCTGGAAAGACTATCTAACCGAAGCTCGCAAGCAAATGGCTGAAAGCGCGGAGAAAGAGCGCAGGCGCTGTGTGCTCAAAAGCAGTCCGCTTTGATCGTGACTGGTTTTATCTGCGGGACATGTCGTATACCTCTGTCGCAAATCACTGTTGGTGGTGTGGTCTTTCTGAGTCAGAAAACAGCGGTTGCAATCGCTGGTGCTGTTCTTGTGCATCTGGTGGCGTTTGGGGTGGTTTCGACGGTAGCCAAACCCTCGATCCCTGCTTCAGCCAAAGTCCAGTGGGTAATCGACCTGGGCAGCACAACGATTCGCTCGCGAGCTCGGACAAAGGAACAGCAAATGAAATCCCTGTCTGTTCGGCTTGGGAGTTCATTGCCTAGCACTTAACGCGTGTTCACATTTTCCCGGAAATCGAAGCGTTGTCGCTCGCGAGAGCCGGGACTCGGAATGCTCGGTGATGCAACCCGGCGATCACTTTGTGTCGATAGTCCGTTGTTCGTTTTAAAACACTAAGGAGTAAAACATATGAAATTCATTCTGATTTTGGCTCTGTTGTCTCTCACCGCTGCTTGTGGGAAGGAGCAGTCTGTTAACCAACCTCGTCCTCAGTCGCAAGCAGTGGATGTCGCCTCTGACAATGAGCCTGAGCATTTGGGCGCAGCCTTAGCCTTCCATATGGATCGTACACACATACACTGTAATCGGTGGATTGAATCGTGAGGGTAACTTCAGTACCTCGTTCAAGCTTTCTCAAGACGAACTCGGATCTTGTTTGAGTCTACTACATGATTCAAGCGTGCCAGAAATCTCTGACGTTCAAAGATGCGTGCACGCACTGGCTGCGGCGTTATCAACGGCAATTTGCGTGATCTGAAACCGATCTACACGAGTGATATTTCGGTCAAAGATATCAGCGGCAGTCCCATGCTCTACACCAAGCTAGAGGGCGTTGTGCCTTTGCTTTCAACTTGCAAGGGCAACGAAGCTGTCATGGTGTTTGAGCACTACAAGCCCAATATGGTGGACGTCGAAGCCCGAATCATCGTCGGTATGACTCTGCCTCCCTCTGTGTCTCGGTACTAAGAAGGGAGCAATCGCATGAAACTAAACGTGTCGTACCTGTCTGAACTCAAACGAGCCTTCTACGAATGGTGTGGGGTGCTCTCGATTGATGAGATCGCGTCAAACCCAAGCATCATCCGCGCCATCGAGCGCTTTGAGCGAAGCCTGCTAGCCGCCGGTGCTTACAAGAAAGAACCCATGACACCTCAAAGAATCCACCTGCTCACAGCCTTCGTTCCTTTCTGATGCGTGCTCTTTGAAGAAGTGGCTACAGGCTTCACCAGCAGCGTATACAGCCCAACTGGTCTGGATTTTTTGTTTGGATGCTTTGAGTTCATTTTTCACGAAGGGCGATTTCAGGGCATCGAAGATCGACCGCGCAACAAACGCTATCGCAGTCCAGGGCGGCTCAGTCCCGTACCCGCGTAACTCAACACCTACGAGAAGTGAGTATGAAAACAAAGAGTCAGAAAAGTGTCGTCATTCCGATTCACGAGGAACTTAAGACCCTCCTGCGGTTGGTGTCGCGCAAAGAGCGCCAAACCAACAGCAGGCTCAAGAAGCATACGGAAAGGCTCTATCTGCGAGCCTACCAGTTTCTTGAAGCGATCTTGGGTCCTCAACTCCACGAGGTTGCAAAACTTCAATGAGCACTTTTAGCCGACAGCCCACATCGAGCGCTCCAGACGTGCCGCCAGCGCTTGCCCTCCTTGGGCTCGGCCTGGTTGTGGGTGGACTCCTGTTCATGGAGTCCCCCACAACCCTCTCTTTTCTTACGAAGGCACTCGATGCCTTTGTAGATCAGAATGCAACCCTGGTGGCGGCGGTACTCTTTGCCATAGCGATCAACGCCGTCTGGATCTATTCACTAGTTGCGCGAGCGGTTGGCCTTCAAAAGCAAGGTAGCAGGCTCGAAGTGCTCACAGGCCGAAAGGCCAATCCAAACAAACTCTCCTTTCTAACCGTTCTAGGAAGCATCGGACTTGCGGCTGCCACCTACTTATTACTTTCGGCACTGGACGCTCCCCAGACGCAGATCTTGAAGATGTTTCGACTCAAGCCACTCTACGCACAGCGTATTGTCGAGGGGCTTCGAGTCAACTTCTCACTGAGCGCGTTGGTCTTTGGGTTGACACTCGCTAGATCTTCTCTTTTCAAAGGCTTTGGAGGCTTCAAAAAACACGCTCTGCCGCCCATGCCTAAACCTGAAAACGGATTGGTCATCGGCTCGCTAGGTGACGACGAGGATGGTCCTAAAAAATGGGCCGTGCTGGGCAGGAAGGCCTTAAACGGCAACATTCTGATCACCGGAAGTATCGGCAGCGGAAAAACGCAGGGAACGATCCTTCCTTTTTTCGATCAGATCTTAGGAAACTTTCCTATAAGGCCTTCGATCCTAGCCATTGATCCAAAGGGCACCTTCATCCCCCAAGCATTAAAGATCATCAAAAAGCACGGACTAGAACACCATGTGCTCCACATGAAATTAGGTGGCAACGTTACGTTTAACCCCATTGCGCACCCACAACTCCTCAAGGGAGCCAGCTTCCTCGACATCGCTCAGATGATTCGAACCGCCGCCAGTGAACTTCATGGGCAGGAGCTTTGATTCTCCATTTTGGGAGATTTCAGCATTCAACCTAATCATAAGCTGCCTTGCGCTCTGTGCAGCAAAATACCGTGAGTCTGGATCTAGCTTGACCGAACTCTACGCAGAGATGGTCGAAGCTTCCAAAGACTCGCACGCCACGGCGTCACGACTTAGAGAGTGGCTGATCGACCCAACGCGCAATTTCGATGAGGAAGAGCGCTTCAACATCGAATGCGCCGCTCGGTACTTTGAAGAGTACGAACAGCTCGATCAAAAGGTGAAGACAGGTATTCTTGCGACCTCAACCGCGTTTCTGAACCAGTTCCAGAAGTTCCGGAACCCAGATTTTCTGCCAAGCCAGGACAAGGCCACAATCAAAGTATGGATGAGGTGGTAGATGGTGGAAAGATTCTGCTTTTTGACATCGCAAGCCCCGCCTTGGCTAAGTCGATGGGAACCTTCATCAAGCTCCATTTTCAGCAATCGGTTCTCAACCGACTAACCAACCCCGTGCGTGGCACGGAGCGTACGGCGATACTTATCACCGACGAATACCAAGACGTCGTTTCCACAGGCGGAGGCATGACGATTGGAGATGATAGGTTTTGCGCGAAAAACCGTGAAGCCAACGGAATTACGATTGCCGCTACCCAAAGTCTTACGTCGCTTAAGAACTCCATCGGAAAGCCCGACGCGGCAAACGAGCTTTTTCAGAATTTTAGAACCGTGATCTCGGGACATTCCAACGACCTAGCCACAATCAAGAACTCCCAAGAGCTTGCCGGTCAGGAGGACCGCAAACGCGTGTCCCATAGCGTGTCAGAAAACGCGCAGCATCCCAGCCGCAATCTCATGATGGGTGGTTTTGAGACAAGCGACGCCAATATCACCGAGTCCATCAGTACAAGCGAGCATAAGGAGCATTTAGTGACGGGCAAGGAATTTTCCAGACTCACGACCTTTGAAGCCTTCGCAATGATCTACGATGGGATTCGTACCGAGTTTCGGAAACTCTTTTTGAAGCCCTATTTCTTGCCTAAGAAAAATACGCTGCATCGGCAGATTCTCGAAAAACTTTCTGCCGCAGCCTGGTTTTGGGTCTATTCAGTAGCCCCACAGCACGCCAAGCGTTTCCAAATGTCTGTACGGTTGTGAAAAGCTCGGAGTTTCGTTCCTGCTTAGACATGAAAGTAAGTGTCTGCATGTGCGGATTTCCGATCCCGCCCTTGCGCACACTTTGAGTACTACGTGCCGCAGACCTTCATCGAAACGCATCCCAATCCAAAAGACTCGTACTTTAGCGATCTCCCAGGTGCAGCCGTCCAGCTTGGGACGGTGGGGAGTGCGCTTCCCTATGGCGCAGAAAGCGATGGCGACACGCAAAGCTTTCACGCCCATGCCTTAGGCGTTCCGCTTGCGATGATCCCGTTTTCGCTTCTCCCTTGTGGGCCCAACCGTGTGGAAACCTTTTGCTTCGACGGAATGAGTGAGCACCTGGGATCGAATTGGAGTACGGGTGCCGCCGATTTGTGGCAGCCAAGTATGCTCGCCTGGAGCCTCAGCCCCAAAGCCTGCATGGTGAAAGGTGCGATTTCATCGTTTAGCGGTGGAGCCGAGCAAACCTATGGCGGCGTGTTGGGGTGCAGCATTCCCATGGATTGGCTCCCTAAGTATCCGCCATCCACTCATTCGGCCTGCACAGGCTGGGGCGTGTTCTATCCCAGAACGGGTGTCTACAACGGGCCAAGCCAAACTACGGGCGCGCTCATGGTGGCCTCGCGCATGAAAAGTCTAGGGAGTGAAATCTTTCACGCAACACCTAGCTCGGGCGACGAGCAGTGGCAGATGACCTATCCGCAAACGTCCTCCTGCTTTCGCGAGGGTCAGAACGTAGGGATTCTAGACACGGTAAAGAATGTGCGTGAAGTGGGACGACTCACTTCTGGAAAGATCAAAGGCCATCTTTTCACGGTTTGGTCGAAAGTGAGTTGCTGCCGGGATGTGGCTGAAGTTCCACTGGCGTATTTGGCCGTTGAGGGAATCAACCTCGCTTGCCAAGGATTGGGGGCGCTCTGAAGTTCGGAGAATTCCTCCTAGAAAGATCGGGCATCTCTCGCGAAGCTTTGGACGAGGCGCTTGAAACTCAGCGCTATCGTCCTCGCCGCGTGGGGAGATTACTTCGTGACCTGGGGCACCTTACCCAAGTGGACCTAAATGCCCAGCTCGCACTCTTTTTTAAGCCGACTGCGGAGACTTCCGTTCTCACACTAGCTTCAGAGCTCAAGGCGCGGGTTGCAAAGAGCGCTCTGCGCCCTTCAACCCAAGAATGGGCTCGTGCTCAGGGTTGTGAACTCTTGGAAGAGGCACGGGAGCGCCTTGTTCTTCTATCAACCACGCATCGTGACGAAGTATTGGAAGAAGCGGAGAAACAATTTGGGGCTTCTTGCCAGATACTTTCGGTTAGTAGCGAAGAACTTCATTTCATTCGCTCAGAAGCCGGACTGATCGTAGGTCAGGAAGCAGGCACGCTTGCAGTTGAGAAACAGGCCACTGACGATCAAAGAATTGAAGTATCGGCTCCTTACACTCAGCTTTTTAGAGAAGCCATTCTAGCTGCCAAAACTGCTCAAGCGAGCGACATCCACATTCAGCCCACTCGACTCGGCGTGGACATTCGATTTCGCGTCCACGGTGACATGATGACGTGGAAAACGCTTGGCGAGGAACACCGCAGAGCCTTCATCAACGAAGTAAAACGCCTGTGCAATCTCTCCATTGCTACACGCGGAAAGGATCAAGACGGACGCGTTTCATTTCAAGGCTGGCAACTCGACCTACGCGTAAGCCTCCTGCCTTCGCAGCATGACGAAAAGATCGTTCTTAGGCTTTTGGACCTGACCCGCGAATGTGATCTTTCCCAGCTTGGCTTTGATGAGCAGACCTATGGCGATCTGATGGATGCACTTCAGTTCCAAAAAGGGCTCATCTTGATCTCTGGACCTACGGGAAGCGGAAAGACGACTACATTATATACGCTGCTTTGTGCTTTGGACCGAAAGGCCAAGAACATCATTACACTAGAGGACCCCATCGAGTACGGCATCGAGGGCCTGACTCAAGTTCAAAGTGACGCGAAAACTCGTTTGCCGGGGCACCGAGGTCCGTCTTGGAGACAAGACCCCGATGTTATTTTGGTAGGCGAGATCAGGGACGCGGAAACCGCCGATCTTTGCGTGAAAGCCGCATCCACCGGGCATTTGGTCCTTTCCACTCTACACGCCAATGGTGCAGCTGAGGTCATTAGCCGATTAACGAATCTAGGAGTTGACCCGGAACGCTGAAGTCCATCCTGATTCTCCTCGGCGCAACGCCTGTGAAAACTGTGTCCAAAGTGCTCTCGCATTGCTGCACCCGAAGCAGTCGCTCAGTTCAAGATTCTTCGCGCAGCTCGATACTCCGCTTGTTCTGGCCCAAGGAGCAACACTCACAACACGAAGCGAGCGCGGATGCCCGCGGCTGCAACCTTGGGCTCAGTGGGAGGCTTCCTGTCTTGGAGTACATGCGCCAGCAAATCTCGCATTTCCTAAATGCAAAAGGCACTCAGCCCGAACTGGCGCGTTTTCACTCCAGCGCGTCCTCTGCGCAGCCGAGAAAGGAGAGGTGACATCGTGACGTACTTTCAGTTGAATAAGTTGTCTCAGTCCGTGCCTCATGATCGAGTCTCCATAGCTTGGGCTACGGATGCACTGTCCTTCCAGTATTTTGAAAAGGACATCGACTTTTAGCAATAAGAACGAAGTCTGAAAGCTTCACCCCAGTCGCGTGTTGATTCCGAAAAGAACCTGAAGGCGAGCATTCAGGGCGCACAGGCTCAAGCAGTGAGAAGTTCAACTGGAGCAAGGTCATGGACCCTAAGAACAAGGAGTTCTTCAAAGAGGGAGGAATACACCCCACCTGAACCTTTTATGGAGATCGTGGCAATCCCTCAGACACAGTTTAAAGCTCTGTCTCTCCTACATCGACAAGAAGAACCAACTTTCGGATCGCTTGCAGGCAAGAATGCGTGAGTACGTGGAGAAAACACCGTTAAGCTTGAAGCGGGCGTCGCAATTGCGCAGGCTAAAATCCAGGCACTTCCTAGGGTTCAAGACGATGCCCGGCGCTATCGGTTTCGGATGTATTTCGATTCCAAATGCCCGCACTGCAAGAAGATGTTTGGCACTCTCACGGGAACTTCAATTGAAGGGCTACTACGTTGAAGCCGTTCAAGTGGATCGTGATCCCAGAGGTCTAGAGGGGCTTCGATGCCCATGCTTTGAACTCAGCTCAGGAACTAAAGCGCTAATGACATCAAAAAGGTTCCGCTGCTGCTCGTGGGTGATCTGAGCTGTTAGTTGCTTATTGCATTTACTGGCTACTAACGGTGTCAAAGCATCTAAACGATTGCCCGCGGCGCGTCTCAAGAGGAGGCATGAAGTAAAGGTTTCGACCACCCAGCATTTCGTTACTCGTCCTACAGGTTTGACCTGCGGACCTAAAAATCATTTTCGCTCTCTACCACCATCCGGCGGGCGCGACTCACTCCCAAGACCAACTTATCGGTCGAGGGGAAAGGCGCTCGCATGGAAACTTTCCACAATAATCTAAGCTTTGAACAGCGTTGGAAGGCGTGGTTTGACGACCCACGCCTCTATAAAAAGAAACCAGGTTCGAATGCTCTCGTTTGGATCGCACTCACCGTTTTAGGACTTGCTCTCGCGTACCTTGCGCTCGCTCCCGAGCCCGTACTTGCAGCTATCGCGCGACTTCCAGGCGAAGACGCTTCCGATAAACTGGAAGCGGCAGGCACTTTGCTCAAAGTGCTCGACACCGGGCTCTTCAAATGGGGCGCACGCATCTTCGCGGGTCTTTGCATCATGTCTTCGGCCTGGTCACTCAAAGAGCAACGCTTTGGCATCGCTGTGATCTGCGTAATCGGTGCCATCGTTTTCGGTACTGCACCTAAGTGGGTCAAAAACATTTTTGACATCGGCGATAACCAAAGCCTCTTTGGACAAGTCCAAATCGCGCCGCAGCCAATACTTGCACGAACGGCTATCTCCAACGAGGTAGCTCTTTGTGCATAGCTACGGTGCTCTTAAAAAACACCACGGCAGCCGGGTGAGCCAAACCATCGATTCTCCCATCACGATCTTTGATTTTTGGGAGCTCTCCGATGCGTTTGTTGCGCTCATGATCGTGCTGGTCTTCGGAGTCCTCTTTTACTCTTGGGGCCTCATGATGCTGCTTCTCGTTGTCGCTCTGGGCATCGGTCCCGCGATTAAGAAACGAAACAAACCTGGCATTTTCTTTCACTGGCCGTATCGAAGACTCGGCATCCAACTGCCGGGACTCACCAATCCTAAAGGTCCTAGGAAATTTTCAGACTGACTCACGAGGTAATTATGGAAACCACTCTTGAAAGGAGCCCTATCCCATGTCCACCAACGAAAACAAAAACCAAAAGCCCCAGAAACTTGATTGGAGCCCGAAGCTTGAATCCTTTACGACTCTTTCAAAGGCTCGTCGTTTCGTCATTCACCGCACTGTCATTACGACTATCAAGCCTCGCCGCTACATCGAAAAGGTTCTTGAAGGAGAAGTGTCTAGCTCCAGTCCATCGGAAGATGGAGCCAACGCTGCAAAAGTGGAAAGCGCAGGGAACTGAAATGGTCGGAGCACTAGAGAAAGGAATTGAAGCGGCGCGGCTATCTACGCCGCCTCAAGGCACCTTTGAGGGTGTGGACCTAAGAGTGCTCCCGAAATACATTTCATTTCGAGCAGCGCTCTTACACAACCAGCTCACGCTTCAGTACATCATCCTCTTTCTGTCTGCGGTGCTGCTGGGTAGCTTCATCAGCAATAGTGTTGAAGTGCATGGCTTATACGAAAAGCTCAGAACCAAGGAGTACATTTTGGCTCCTGGCGTTTCGGATTTCACACCAGCCTCCGCGCAATCCGTTCCCGATGGTTATGTGAAAGACGCTTCCGCTGAATACTTGGCGCTCTTGGGCAATTTTACGGCAGGCAACATCGAAGAGCAGTACCGGATGATCTCTGAAAGCATGAGTCCACAGCTTAAGGTCAAGTTCTTAGCTGAAGCCGACTCTTTCAAATCCAAGGTGAAGGTAGAGAACATTTCCGAGACGCTTACCATCACAGACAAAGAGATTCGCGCTACGGGCGATGGGTACTATCAGGTGACGGCATTGGCTAGGAAAGACGCCTACGCCAACAACGAGTACCTCGGTCACACGGATGAAGCCGTTGAAATGGTGCTCCAGCTCATGCCACCTAAAAGCGGCAAGCGCTGGTTCCTCCAGATCAACTCGCTTTCACGTCAGAAGGCCGAGACCTTCAAGACTCGGAAAGGCATGTAGTCCCACTCTCAAAATCTAAACGGCCAAAGACAACACTCGGCCTAAAGCTCAACTAGCTGGCTTCATTCTCCACTACCTCCACGGATGAATGCCTTGGCAAAGACCAAGGAGTATTTCCGTGAGAAAAGACCGTTTAACCTTCTTCTTCTTTCGGTAGTTCTCGCATTCGTCGCAATCCCAAGACCTCTCCGAAGCAAAAGCAAATCTAGGCTGAACCGGTTCTGGCCTATGGCGGAGCCACGCTGCTTCGTTTTCCGGTGAAGTACGCACGATCTCTCAAGCAAACCGCTTCGAGATCAGTCCTGCCAACGGGGATTCACCCAACTATTCGCTCTTAAGCGTCAGACCACGCTTTTCTACTGGATCAAGCGATGTCGTTTTCATCCTCTGATGGAACGACGATCAAAACTCGACTTGTTGTCGTCTCGAAGGCAATCCCCGAGAAGACTGACGCCATCTACGAATTTCGCTCCCGCGACTCGGCAGTAAGTAACGAAGGAGGAAGTGGCGAACGAATTGGGGCAGCTCTCTCGGAACTAGAGTTGATGCGGGCAATGCTCCGAGGCGACGAGGTGTCGGGTTACGACATTAAAAACGTCTCTCGCTCTTTGTTTCCTGGATTTAGCGGTGTTCCACCCGACTTGTCCTTACACAGGCAATCAATTCAACGGCTACATTTTGAGCTAGCCAACACGACGCGCAAACTACCAGAAGTTCCTCATTAATATTCAAAACCTCACGCTGGGTGAGCCAAATGTCGCGATTTTGTCCTCCGTAGATCGCGCAGTGCTTGATCCTCATGGCAAAGGCGAGGACAAAACCTTCCTCCGCATCGTTACCAAACCCACCTCGATCTACAACCAGCTCGTTCTCCCCGTGCAGGTTGTTGAAAAGAAGGAGGCCAGCCAATGAATGCGATTTTACGCGATAGAGCCCAAGTCTTTCTCACGCGAGTTGTGCGCGACGGGCGCGCACTCGCTGAAACACATCGAAAGAAGCTCCCGTACGCGGGGGCATTCTTAGCGTGCCTCATTGTTTATGCGGTGAGTCATTCTCGTGAATCCGTTTCGGTGTTTCGCACCGAAGGTACGCCCAACTTCAAAGACGCGCGCATCTTGGGGTCCCAAGGTGAAGCCTTTTACGAGGGTAAAGAGCGCCTCATCTCCAAAACGATGCACGAACTTGTGGCGTCCCAAACGGCGCTCAAAGAAACAAACGACCGCCTACAGGCAAGGCTCATCGAACTGGAGAAGGGCAAAATACCGCCTCCCGCGCCTTCAGCATCTCCGACACCGGAAGGAGCCGCTAACGGTGAACAAAGCGGAATTCTGGCAAAGGACACTGTTCGCGTGGGTGAAGCAACCGACAGTATTGCGACATCCAGCGCACACGAAACGGCGGCGGTGTCCGCTTCTCGCACCAGACGAAGCGGGCGACCTCGCGCTGACGGCGGAGCCTCCATCATTTCGTTCCCGGTTAAGGATATTCCCATCGACAAATCCGAAGGCATTGTCCTGCCATCGGGAAGCTACGTAAAGGGAAAGCTCATGACCGGCGTTGAGGCTCCCGAAGGAAAAACCTTCCCCGTGCTCTTGCAACTGGATTACGCCTACATCATCCCCAACAACAAGAAGCTCGATCTCTCGGGTTGCTTCATGATTGCAAAATCTCAGGGCGATCTTTCAACTGAACGCGTTCAAATGCAGGCCACCAAACTCTCATGCGTCTCTAAACAAGGCCGCATGTTTGAGCGTGAGGTCAACGGCTTCATTGCGGACGATAAGGACAACAGCTTTGCCGTCATGGGATCGGTCAACTCCAAGCAAGACCGTGTTGCTGCAATGGCGTTTCTTTCGTCGGTGGTTGAAGGCGTAGGTAAAGCACTTCAACAGGCCCAAACTACCCAGCAAACCAACGCACTTGGCGGCACTCAGTCTGTTGTCTCGGGCGATCAGATGGCCTATTTGGGCGCAGGCGGCGCATCGAATGCCGCCTCGACCGTTACGCAGTGGTATCTCAAACAAGCGCAGAACCTCCTTCCTACGATCAACGTAGGCTCGGGCCAAGACGTTTGGATCGTCATGCAGGACAAGGTTGCGCTTCCTACCGATTACTTCCGTAAAAACTCAAAAGGAGAATCAAATGAAGGGATCTATTCTCACTTCAGCCGTATTGCTGATTAGTGTGGCACTTGTTTCTGGGTGCAGCATGAACCGCGCAGATAGCCTGCGAATGCTCGACAAACGTGCAGAGTATGAAGACGCCAAAGCGCTAGAGGCGCTGAAACTCAAAGAAGGTGGCATCAGTGGCTTTGAAGGCAGTCCCATTCCCGTGCGTACGCACGCGAAAGTAGCTGCTGTGTGGATTCACATGCACCCACTGCCAAGTGATGACTACTTTTGGGGTGGATGGGTGTCGCTCGTGTACGAAAAACCACATTGGAAACTTGCTGACCCAGGAGAACTCCCTCAAGCCCCAGGAGTTTCCGACATTACGGGTGCCACGCCCAAAAAGAAGAAACGCGTCAGAAGTTCACCGCGCTCCATCGCAAAACCCTAGTTTCGTAAATCTAAACAAGGCCCACCACCATCTGGAGGCCAACACTCATTTAGGCTAACGCTCCACCACCAAAAGGAGAGCAGCCCCTACCGAAAGTACGGGTGCTCTCTTGGACAAAAACAATCTCTCAAAGCTTCCTAAGCCCATCGCGCAGGCGCTCGCAAAAGAGGCGATCTTCACCAAGGCTCTGTTTGAACGGCCTGACTCCCTCAGCGAACTACTTCCCTATGACGAGTTTATCGAATCCTCGTCGCTCTTTCGTCATAAAGACGGCTCATTAGGCGCGGTCTTTGAGGCGACTCTTCTTGAGCATGAGGTCATGACCTCCGAGCAAATCATTGGCTCGGTTGAAGCGCTCAAGTCGTGGTTTACGCTCCCCGAGAACTGCACACTCCAAATCCTCTTTGACCAATCCGCTTTAGCATCCCGCGACCCGGAGCTTGCTGCTCTCTCTCAAAGCTATCCTGACGGACATTCCGTCTCACGGGCACTCTTTGATGCGCGGCTCTCGCAAGTGCGCGAGGCGTGCGGAACGGCGAGCCCACTCGCGCCGCTCAAGCGCAAGACCTACGTCTCGATCAGATACTTCCCAACTCTCATTGATTCACGCGTTTCACGCGATCTTCTGAAACGCGGCGAAGCCGTTCTTTACAAGGAGATGAAGGGCTTTGTCCAGGAAAGCAGAAATTTCCTGCAAATTCTCGCCAACTTCCAACACAACTCCAAAGTCCCGTTGAGACTTCTGAATGCCTCGGACGTTTTGGATGTGCTCAGGCGCTTTTTCAATCCCAAGACCTATTACAAACGCAGCTTTGCTCCCTACAACCCAAACGTCTCGCTTTCGGACCAAATTCTCTACAACGCGCCGCTACTCGATTATCCGGGTATTGAGCGTGAGGGAATCAAGACGCGCACACTCACACTCAAGACGAGTCCCCAGTACGCCTACCCAGGTGGGATGGCGTACTTCACAAAACTTCCCTTCCCATTCAAGCTCTCACTCAACTTTAGCTTTCCTTCCCGAAATAGGGTCAAAGCCTTATTTGATCTCAAAGAATTCTTTCTTCAAAACACCCCTTCGGCCAAGGCAAAGCGCCAACGCGAAGAAGTGCTGGCTGTCCAAGACAAGCTCGCGCGCGAGGACCGCTGCCTCTCACTTACATTTAGCGTCATTGTCGAGGGAAGTAGCGACGAGGAGCTAGAGGCTCGCGTCCGCGAGGTCGTAAACGTCTTTCACAACGATCTTGAGTGCGAAACGATTCTGGAAGAAGACATTGGGCTAGGCCTTTGCCTCAACTCGCTCCCCCTCAACTACACGCCACGTTCTGACTATTCGAGTAAACGCGCCATTCGCATTCTTCGCTCGGATGCCACGAAGTTCGTTCCTGTTTTTGATTCGTTCCGAGGTCTCGACAAGCCACTTCAGCTCTATTTATCGCGTGAAAACAATCTCGTTAAATTCTCGCTCCTAGAGAACGAGACTTCAAACCACACAGTTCTCCTGGCTGACAGCGGTTCGGGCAAGAGCGCGTTTGTCATCGACACTATTCAAGCAATGAAGCGCATGGGCTCGGGAGCTTCAGAGCCTTTGGTTTTCGTGATCGACAAGAAGTCGAGCTACACGATGCTCTCAGAATACTTCGATGGGGACCTCACAGTCTTTGATCGAAGCAAAGAGATGCCGTTCTCGCCGTTTCGCGGTGTGTACGACGAAGAGAAGATCGCCTTCCTCACAAATCTCGTCGTTTCCTGCGTCAAACTCACGAGCCCTTCATTTGAAATCGACAGCTCGCACACGGGAGCCATCGCCCAAGCTCTAAAGCTTGCCTACCAAAAGAAGTCTGCTCAGGCGGGTCTTACGTACCTAGAGGGAAACCTCATGCGTCGGGCCGTCGATACTCAAGTTGAGCTCACGATGGATGACGTAGTGGCGGAGTTGGGTGCTCTACCAGCGGAAGCGAAATTCGAGAAAGCAGCACGCGACATCGAGGCCTTGCTTCAGAAGCTCACGCCTTTCTATGGAGACGGAATCTACGCGCAGTATTTCCGAGGCAAATCCAAGTCCAAGGCTGCCGCTCAGAAGCTCTTTTACATCTACGATTTAGACGCTCTGGATTCTGACCCCATTCTCCAAGTCCTCATGACGATGGCCGTGACTGAGGAAATCAGGCGCATCATTACACTGCCTGAGAACCAAGGCCGCACGGGACTCATAGTGTTTGAGGAGCTTGGGATGCTCGGGCGCAATCCCACCGCGAGCCGTTTTATCGTCGATTTCGCCGAGACTTGCCGAAAGCTTGGCTACTGGCTCATTGGGCTCACTCCAAGGCCTCAAAACTACTTTGAGCTAGAAGCTGGCAAAGCCATGTGGGGCGTTGCCGATAACTTCGTTTTCCTTCAAATGAGCGAGGACAACGTCGAGTATCTGGCAAAGAACTCAGCCCTTCTCGATGAAGCGAGCAAAGAGATCGTCAAAAGCCTGCGCACCAAGCGCGGGCAGCACGCCGATATCTACTTTGTGAATAAGAAGAAAACCAAGCAAGGCGTGTTCCGGTACTTCCAAACCGTCTTTGATCGTTGGCTTGCACCAACGAACGCAAAAGACGCCAGAGAAGCCGTGCGCGCCTTAAAGCGCTTCAAGACCAACAAGTGGCAAGCCCTGGAGTATCTCGCTCAGACATTTCCTCGCGGCGTTGAAGCCGCGCAACCCGTTTAATCAACCCGAAAACCCGAAAGGACCAAAACCGATGTCTGCAAAGATTGAACAAAATCTCGAACTCGCTTTTAAAACTGCCTTCTACATGACTCTGATCGTCTCCGGCTCCTACATGGGCTGCATGTTGGCGAGAGCTCAAGACCTTCTGCCCGCACCTCCCTCGGTTCCCAATCTCGTCATGGAGCCTGAATACGAGGCTCCTAAGCCTAAGCAAAAGGCCTCCGAGCCCGAGAAGGACGTAAAGGCTAGTGAGAAGCTCCAATTTGAACCCATGACCGAAGAAATGCCGATCTTAGAGCAGAAGGTCAGCGTGCCCGAAATAAAGGACGGCAGCTACTACGACGAAGGCACGGTGCTGCATGTCGTTTCTGAGCCCTCGATTTCGCCCAAAGAAGAAAAGATCGAGGAAGAAGAAATGCCAACGGAAGAAGCCAAGGAAATCAAAACTCCAGCCCGCGCCTACAGGTAGGTCGTAGCTCGCGTTTACAGTCTTAAATTCATTGGCTCATCCGACGACCACTCCACGGGATGAGCTTTTTTCTTTGAAGGAGTGTCTCAATGAAAAGAATCCTCTATGTGCTTTGGCCCGCACTCATCTTGGGAGCAGTGGCAGTTTTGTCACTGACCCAAGTGGTTCGGGCCGAAGATTTTCGTTATTCAGGAAGGTTGTCGCCGAGCGATTACCTGATGGGGACCCAAGACCAGCACCGCGATCCCGTATTCGATAAGTACCGCACGATCGACCTCGGAGTGAATCTGGGCGTGGGCTCCGATTGCGGCAAAATCGATTTTAAGAGCACGCTCAGGGCTTCGCTCTCCAACATCTTAGACACCAAATATTTTGGCGACATGGGCAAGGATATTCTGGGCGCGAGCCCTATGCTCCTGACCTGCTACTTCTCGCCCACATGGTGCGCCATTCTCAAGCACAGCCAGATTAGCGCCCATTGGATGTCCCAACTGCGCCTCGATCAATGCTCGATTGTCGATAAATACGTCGATTCGCGGGTAGACGAATACTACCAAGAACGCCAAGGATGCGTCAGAACGGCCATCGACAAGAACGGTGGCAACATGGAAAGCGCCATGGAGTCTTGCCGTGGCAACAACGTGTGGCAGGCCGATATCGCAAATTGGGCAGGCGACAAGTACGGCGCTCGTTCGGGCTCCAATCGGCTCATTGATTCCTCCGCAAAGTGGGCTGGCATGGATGGTGACGCTGAGTCGAAATCCTCAGTCAACCTCATCAAATCACTCGTCGGCGATACCGTCGTTTCACGCGGCAGTGTGTCGGTGGAGTACGGCCCAAGGTCTTCGCCGCTTACGCCTAGAACCTACCTCCAGGGGCTCCAAGCTGGCACCTACGACAAGCTCTGTGGAAAACTTGTCAAGAAGGTCGAAGACGCTCGTGGGCGTGCAAGCGTGGACCGACTCATTTCGGAAGACGATTTGAAAGAGCTTACTCCCAACTCTGAGCGTTTGGCCGTGGATCGCCAGACCATTCAATCGCTTGCCTACATGAGCCCTAAGCAGCGTGAGATTGCCTGCCGCAAGCTCTCTGACGCGGTGGCAATGACGGTGTTCTCTAATGACCTGAATCGGTCGCTCGATGTCATGACCACTTTGGGTCAGAACCCCAATTTACCGCCTGCACGAAAGGCCGAGCTTGACCAAAAGCGCAGAGCCTTAAAAGAGCAAGTTGAGCTGACGGTGGATCTCCAGAAGCAGCGCAACGAGCCCCTGAATGCCGTGCTCTCTCAGATCAACGACCAAGGTCAAAGACTGCGAAGTGAGAACGTCCGGGACAATCTTATGAATGACGCTGATGCGGCTTCCAACCGTAAGCACACGCTAGATTTCATGGACTGCTCCGATGGCGTCATGTGCGCAGGCGGAGGGCAGTAACCATGTTCTCAAGCACCGCATTTGAAGCCATGTACCAATATTTGGGTCTGGAACTTCACTCTAAGTTCATTGGCGTCATCACTGGCCAGAAAGTGTTTCTGGGCATGGTCGTCATGATCTTTGGATTCATGTTCTTTATGACCACGCTAATTCTTTTCCCGCTACATCCCCGGAGCATTAGTGGCCCGCAAGCATGTGCCGCTCTCCCAAATACGTAAGGATTATGCTGATAACTTTGGGTATCTCGATCCTCAGGGTGGGCTCCAACCAGGGAGTGAAGCGCTTTAACGGGGAAAGCTGGCACACGAATTCCTACATTCACGGTCAGATGCGCCAGGTGGCCCCCGAGTACCGAGTCAGCTTCATGTTTGATCTCATGTCCCGTACTGCTGAAGAGATTGCCGCTCTAATCGCCAAGGTCACGGATAGCCTTTTTCAATCAACGCACTCGCAGTTAGAGGCTCCTAACTTCTTCTTCAAGGCCATCATGTATGGGGCTGCAAGCACCATTGGAGATCAGGATTTAAACACTCCATTCGCTTTTACACGCAGGAGTGCTTTGACCGACAAGCGCCGCTCATCGGGCAACGAAAGGCAGAAACAAACTCGATGGCTTTTTTGCTGATAACAGTGGGTTCGACGGCACAAGCTTCGTTGATTGACCATCGAGACCCACGATAAGATGCCCTGGCAATATTGCTAGAGTCAGTGTAAACGATGATGTGGGACCGGATGAAGGCTTACGCCCTTGCCCGGCCTGGCATTGGCAAGAATCTCGATCAGTACATGAAGGGCAATCGGGCCTCCTAAATCAAACGAGCTGGACCAATGCCCAGGTCTCAAACGCGTTAGTAAACGAGTACACGGCTAACCACGAGGGCTTCCTGGGCGTTCAGAAGGGCTCTCAGGTGCCGAGCACGGGCGGAAAAGGATCATTCAGTATTTCAACCGTCTGACGGGATTTGATGGCCTCCTATCACTTTTCAGTGGCGGCACTCTCTCGGGAGCCTGGGTCGCGGCAGAAAGAAGCAAAGAGTTTAGTGAGAACCTGGCGCGTGCTCCGCATGTTGCGGGCTTCATCAAAATGTCTCGACACTTGGCTATGTTCTTCAGGCGGTAGCGGGCTACTGGAGGGTCTTGGCCTACTGGTGATATTTCTCTGTATTGCTTTGGACGCCGATCTGGACGTTGCTCTACCACATCGCGGTGAATACCAACCCGCCGACGTGCTTGAAGCATTCGGGAGACTCAATGACGGGGTGTCGCTCTATAGCGCGCAGCTCGTTACTACGCGCCTCTATCACCTGTTTGCCGTCTATTCGTGGCTCCAGCTTTTGACGGGTACGGCGTTCACCGGAGTACTCATGTTCTTCATTCGTCCTGCACTCTCAGACACGGAAACAGACGCAGCTCCCGATGCTGCTCCGACCATTATGGAAGGTGCAAGCAAAGCAACCACGAAGGTTGCTGGAGCGTTCGTATGAGCAACTCTGCTGCATTCACGCCGTCCGTTTTCGTATCCGGCTCCGAAGCTTTGCTTCGGGGCCGGGTCTTTTTCTTCGCGAGCCAAAGGCTCGCGGGGGGACTGGGGGGCGAAGCCAACCAGAAGAATTTCGGGGGACTGCTAGCAGACCCCATGCTTGCGAGAACCCAAAATACCAGACTTACACAATCAAATAATGCACCACAAAACTCAAACTCAAATCCGAACAAACCTATTGCTTCAAACTCATCAGCCCCTTCGATCCTTTTTGACACTTCCTTTCGCAACTTAGCTTCGACCTGATCCCGCACTTCTTAGTTTCTTCTTTCAAATTCAACCAACGGAGGTTTCCCAAATGTCCGATCAGATTCCGTCAAACGATTCACCTACAACCCGGCCCGCTCGTTACGTGCGCTTTTCTCCAGAGGAATACGCTCAGCTCCTAGAAGACGAAAAGCGCTCCGGCAAAAGTGTTCAAGACCTGCTCAAATTTGCGTACTTCAAACAGGGCCGCGTCGTCGTTCTCATGAACGATACTGACCGGGATTTTTTCATCGGGCAGGTCAGACGCATTGGAAATAATCACAACCAAATCGCAAAGAAGTTGAACAGCGGCTATCGCGAGGGTTTTGCACCAGAGATTGCAGAGGTGCGAGTGCTTCTCACAGCCCTGGTGTCTTGGCTCGTTGGAAAGTACGGCACTTACCGACTGAAGCAGGCGTGAGTCATTGGCATGGCAATAGTGAAAGTCAAAT
>JBGAWT010000034.1:0-19513 GCA_044227445.1 Bdellovibrionia bacterium
GCTTCCTGGCCTCGGGCGTTTTTAGGCGCGGGACTAGCGGTGTTGTTTGGCTCAGAAGCCGGTACTGGATGCCGAAGATCAAGCCCAATAAAAACGAGTCCGGATAAGTCGTCGAAGCAAACGGACCCAGTTGCGGCCGGAATCGACGCGTGTGAGTACGAAGTCGCTGCCCGAACTCAAACATGAATGAGTTATACAGCGATGCCATGCATCGCTTGGTGCACGGGTCTCAAAGGACCAGTCGTTCCAAGCAGCCACATTGGGGCGATAACCCGCAAAGCCGCGAATCTCCCAGCGGCCGTTCTCAGAGATATAGACTCCCGACAAAGTGAGGTCCAGGCGCGCAGCCGAAGCCCCGACGATCGTTGGGTCCGTCTTTCCGCACACATCTCAGCACCATGTTAAGCTCGCAAGCAACCGCTTACGGATGGTCAGGGCGATTGCCGTTGGTGAAAAAATTAATGATCCCTTTGATCTCAGCCCAGCGCGCTCCGAAACGCTGCTCGAGGACATCATATTGACCGTGAACCAATTGGCCACCGATGGCCCAACGCTCGACTTCGCACGTGGGGTTCTCGTCTGAGTCCAGCCAGCCTGCGCCGGGGCCTTCTTGCTTGCCCGTGCCCTTGCGTTTGCAAAACAGCAGCACATCGCTCTCAGCCAACGAAAATCGAATGCGTAGATTCTGCGATCCGGGGATCGTCGTGACTTCGAGCGGTACGACGGTTAGGTCTCCCGCCTTGGAATTTTGAATCGAGAGTACGCTAGCGCCTACCTTGACCACCGGATGGGCGCCACCTTGAGTGACTCGAACGCCGGATTCGACTCGAACCGGAAAAGCGAAGTTGGGGCTGATTTGAAATCCCGTGTAGATATCGCGGCAATCGGAGGTCTCGCATCCGGGAGGATTGAACCCACCATTGTCCGTCAAAACGCCAGTCGGCGACTCGCCAGATCCAGCGCCGTCCGAAAAAATCACGTCCTCGCGCAAGGGGGCATCTGAGGGGAAGCCGCCCACTGAAGAAGTATTTCCGATAGGCGCGGTGCCGCCATCCGAGCTTCCGGAGGCCTGGGTTGCTGTGTTTCCTACCGCGCTGCGCGGGACACGCGACGTCTCGTTCGCCAGGGCGAGCACGGAGTGAAAGAAAACAGCTCCCAAGACAGCAACAATAGTATTGCGATGCGTTACCAACATGACCGCCAATTCCTAATTGTTTTGATCGATTTTGAAAGCCCCGAAACCCGAGCCTAAGCCGTGATAATATTTCAGTAATGCAGCTTCCTGTCTCGCCGCTACTTGATCCTTTTTTGCAAAGTCTCCGACTTGATCGGGGCGCTTCGGATCACACGCTAGAAGCGTACCGATCGGATCTCAAACGCTGGCTGGCCCACCTCGAAATATCGCCCATCGATTCGCCCGAAAAACTCGAGCACGCGCTGCAAGACCAAGACTTCGATTCGCTATTGGCCCAGTGGCACTCGCAGGGAATCCAGGCATCCACGCTTTCGCGAAGGATCTCGGCCTTTCGAAGTTTCCTTCGCTTTTGGGTCAACGAACGAGGATGGACCCTAGACGCTTTGGATCGCCTGCCGCTTCCCAAAAAACAGCAAAAGCTCCCTAAGACCCTGACCCCTGAGGAAGTCCAAGCCTTGCTTGGTTTTGCTGGCTCGCCAGGCTTGCCCTACAAGCACGGAGGCGATGCCCTTCGAGCGCGCGATCACGCCATGTTGCTCACTCTTTATGCCACAGGCCTGCGCGTCTCCGAGCTCGTGGGCCTCATGCTTGCTGATGTGGATCTTAAGCTACCTGCCGTGCGCGTCCTGGGCAAAGGATCGAAGGAGCGGCTCGTGCCCCTTCCGCGGCCGATCGCGGAGCACCTTGTTCTTTATATTCAGCAACAACGAGGCGTTCTCAAACCCCTGACTGAGCACTTGTTCGTGAGTGCCCAAGGCACCGCGCTGACTCGCCAGGCGTTTTGGCAAACCCTCAAGAAGCTCGCCGCAGGGGCTGGCGTGACGAGCCCTCTCTCTCCGCATGTCGTGAGGCATGCGTTTGCGTCTCACTTGCTTGCTAACGGAATGAGCCTGCGGTCTTTGCAAATGCTTTTGGGCCACTCGAGCGTGGCGACCACCCAGATCTACACTCACCTAGCGCCTGAGCACCTGCAGGAAGCCATCGAGCGCTTCCATCCGCGCGGCGCTAAGCAGAATTAAGCACTTCGCCCAGCTCTCGACCCACGAGCCAATTGCCGTCGGGTTGCTGAGCCAGATCGGGCGAAGCAGAGATGGGCTTTCCCTCAAAAGTCACGCGCTCACCTGGAAGAATGAAAGCGGAAAACAAGTAGCGAGCAAGTGAGCGCTGATCGAGCGCGGGATGAATATGAGGCGCGATCTCGCGTGCGTGAGCTTCGGGCAACAAGCTCCAATGCAGGCCTGGCTGTCTGTGGTGCATCCCGTGAAATCCGTTGTTAAACGTCCACCAGTTAAAGAAACGGCCCACGAAATTGCGCGAATGATTGAACTCATGGTCCTCATCGCAACCATCGTGCTGCAGGAAATTCACGGCCGTGATTCCCCACAGCGCAAAAAAATGCGGCACGACGATAAAGAGCAGGCATTTGCGCCAATCCAAGGCAAAAAGCGCGATCTTCACACCCCACGACGCGCACGTCTCGATCATGTACTGCCTAAACCACGCGGGATTCTTAGGCCGCATGAGCGAAACGAACTTCCAGTTGGCGACAGCGACATCAGGCGCCACACGCGGAACGAAAGCTAAGAAGTTAAGCAGGTTCCAGCGGTATTGGACCTTGGTGGTGCGCATGACGTCTTCGGGCTTTTGCGTGAACCGATGGTGGCTCAGATTGTGGCCGGGGATATACTCGCTCACTGGAAATCCGTAAGTCAGGGTGAGCGCCACCTGAAAAATCCGGTTCATCCAGCGCTTCTTGAAAATCGGCGCGTGAATCGTGTTGTGGGTGATGACAGCTGCGATCCAAGAAACAATGCTCACCAACGCAACCGCTGCGAGGGTCTCAGCCACCGAAAGCTCAGGCGCGTTCCAAAACGCTAGCACGAGCAGGAAGTATGAGGAGATAAACACCAGGGTCCGGCGGTCAGCTGCATATTTAAGCATCCGCCGACCTTACCGCGCCTTGAGGCTCCTATCAAGCCAAGTGAGCAGTTCCGAAAGACGCCGTGTCGACCGCTTGTCTACGGTTTCTTGGCTTCCATCTCCTGAAGCAAGTGAATGTAGTAGTTCAGGGGCATCTCAGGAAACGACTCGATGAAATCAAAATCGCCCTTCTTGATCTCAGTGGGTCGCTCGTTCGGAAATTGCTCAAAGTAGCGGTCCGCCGAAATGACCACGACTTGCAGGTCCTCAGGCTTGTTGAGCCGATGAAGGGTCCTCGGATCTTTATCCTCGAGGTGATTCGACAGGCGCGCACCCGAGTAATCCGTCTCTGCGAACGAGTTCTTGAAGTAGCTGGCGGCCGGCTGAACGCGATCAGGGCCGACGCGATCTAGGTCCAAGACGAGACCCTTGTACACGAGCACCACATGGTATTTCCAAAGGCGGTAACTTCCGTCTTGCGGCGCAGCCTCTCCGGGCCGGACATTGCGCGAATGGAGCATGTGCTTGGTTCGGACCTCGTATGCATATTTGAAAATGGTATTCAGACCTTTGTTCTTCACTAGGACCAAAGCAAGATCCTGGGGCTTAACTGCTTCGCCGAGAACTTCGGAGACCTTCCGCGCGAGCTCCCCTGAGTTGTAAAAACACATTTCTTCAGCGTAGATCTTGCAGTCGTTCCAGAATCTGTCGACTACCGCCTCTAACTCATCGCGAAGACACGCCCCCCAAGCCGCCCCAGGAGCAACGAGTAATACAAAAGCGATGATTCGGCGCAGTGCGCTAAACGAACGCAATTCCACGCTGACGTATCGGCACCATCCGGGTGAAGCTAGACTCCTTTGACCCCTGGGGTTTTCTGTGAGAATTCGAGCCCATGAGGCGCGTTCCGGAGTCCGAAGTCGAAAACCAGTGGGAGCGAGACATTCCCTGGGGCGATGACGAACGGCACTACTATCACCCCCGACCCAAGAAAACCTCGGTGGTTACCTACTTCCTGAGGCTCAACTGCGTCTTGGATCTCGTGAGCAAGTACGTCAAGAACGGCGCTCGCGTGGGGGACTTCGCCTGCGGCCAAGGCAATTACGGGTTGCTTCTCGCAGAACGTGGCTATGAGGTCACTGCGGCGGACATCCACGACGGGTTCCTGAAGTACGCCAAAAAGAAATACACGCATGGGTCGTTTCAAACGATCTTGGCCAACATCATCGATTATCGCGATGAGCAGGGCTTTGATGCTCTTCTGCTAGGCGAAGTCATTGAGCACGTTGCGTTTCCCAAGCAGCTGCTTGCCGCGGCTGGAGCGAACCTCAAGCCGGGTGGGCATCTTTTCTTAACCACGCCTAACGGAGCGGAATTCGCCTCTCCCCTTCCGACGTTCAGCCAAGTCAAAGACATCACCGCCCTTATTCCCAAGCAGTTTCATTGGGGTGACCACCTGTTTTTGTACACCGCCGAGGAGCTTCGATCGCTTTTGAACGAAGCGGGGTTCGACACTCTGGAGATCCACAAGATCAACAGCTCCTACGTCTCGCAGATCAAGGCGATCCGGTTCTTGATGCCGCTCAAGGTCAATTACTGGCTGGATCGCAAGGCGCGCTCCCTCCCGCGCAAGGGTAAGGACAGCACCAATTCACTCGTCGTGGTGGCCAAGAAACGCTTTTGACCCCCCGGGGCTGCGCGGGTATACAAATCCCATGGGAAGTGCGTCATTCGCTGAAGCCGTTCAAAGACTCTCGATCGAATTTCCGGTGTTCATGATCGCCGTGATTTTCCACGAGGTGGCGCACGGATTTGCCGCTCGCTACTGGGGTGACAAAACGGCCGAGCAAGCTGGCCGTCTCACCTTCAATCCCATGCCTCACGTCGACATGCTGGGCACCATCGTGTTTCCCGTACTAGGCATGCTCTCCGGATCAAGCTTGCTCTTTGGTTGGGCGCGGCCGGTGCCGATCAACCCCAATCGCTTCAAGAAGTTTAGGCCCGGATTGTTTTGGGTCTCGCTCGCAGGGCCAGGAGCGAACTTCCTTTTGGCTTTCTTGTCCGCGCTCGTTTTTTGCGCGATTCGGCTTTGGGTCCCGCAGACGTTTTTCTTGCACGAGCCTCTGATGGCTATGACTTATGTGGGAATTTCCCTGAACTTCGCTCTGGGGATTTTCAATCTCATTCCGCTGCCTCCTTTGGACGGAAGCAAGATCATCGAGTCGGTGCTGCCTTATGAGGCCGCGCGCAAATACGAAGCCTTCGCGCAATATAGCTTTTGGATCCTGCTTGCGCTGATGTTCTCTGGCGCGTTTTCGGTGCTGGGCTACCCCATCCGGTTTTTATCCGATGCGACTTTATATGTAGCCGCTAAGATCTTTCATCTGCCTGAGGTTATGTCGTGACCCAGTCTGGAGCCCGCAAGACCGTTCTCTCGGCAGTCCAGCCCTCGAACAAGCTCACGATCGGAAATTATCTCGGCGCCCTTCGCAACTGGGTGGACCTCCAAAATCAGCACGATTGCATTTTCTTTGCCGTCGATCTGCACGCCATCACCTTGCGCCAAGATCCTAAGGAGCTGCGCGAGCAAACCTACCAAGCCATCGCCACCTACATTGCCTGCGGAATCGATCCCGAAAAGGCGCTTTTGTTCGTTCAATCCCACGTTCCCGCCCACGCGGAGCTAGCCTGGGTACTGACCTGCTTTTCGACCATGGGCGAGCTCTCGCGCATGACGCAGTTTAAGGACAAGAGCGGCAAAGAAGGCGCGCACATTCCGACGGGGTTGTTTACTTATCCGGTACTGATGGCCGCGGATATTTTATTGTATGGCACGCAGCTCGTGCCCGTGGGCGCGGACCAAAAGCAGCATGTGGAGCTGACGCGGGATCTGTGCGAACGAATCAACAACGCCTACGGAAAAGACACCTTCGTCGTTCCCCAACCTCATATTCCAGCGGTGGGCGCCAGGATCATGAGCCTGCAGGATCCGACGGCAAAGATGTCTAAGAGTGACGCGGATCCTAACGCATCGGTTTTTTTGAACGACTCCAATGACGTCATCTTAAAGAAGATCAAGCGCGCAGTGACCGATTCAGGCTCTGAGATCACCTACGACGACTCCAAGCCGGGAGTTAAAAACTTGCTTGAGATCCACAGTGCGGTCACGGGCAAGAGCATCCCGGACCTCGTGGCGCACTTCGCAGGTAAGCAATATGGACATCTCAAGGTTGAGACAGCTGAAGCCGTTGCCGCGCGCATCGGTCCGATTCGCGATGAGACGGCGCGCATCCTGGGTGATCGTGGCGAGCTCGACACGATCTTGCGCAAGGGCGCCGAACGCGCGCGCGAGCGGGCGGCTAAGACTTTGGGGCGGGTCTACGAGCGACTGGGTTTTGTTAGATCGCATTGAGTTTCAAACGGGGGCGGAAATGAAAAAACTTCTACTGTTGGTTGGGGTCGCTGCAAGCTTTTCTCAGGCTGCTTGGGCTGAGACAAAAACGAGGTGCAAGATCTACGACCCGCGCGGCAATCCGGTTGACTACGTAGCGAAGCAATTCGAAAGGGAGTTCGATACCCTCACCGCTCTCCTTGAAAAAGACGGATACAAGGTTGTTTCCACCACACTCGATACGATCCTAGCATCGGACAGTCGCAACTACTCCTACCTCTGCGCAACCGGAACGAAATGAAACCCGGCGAATTCCACACTTGGCGCCCACACCCCTGGCACGGCATCAGTGCAGGCAAAAACCCGCCCGAGTTCGTGACCGCCTACATCGAGATCACGCCGTTTGATGGCATCAAGTACGAGATCGATAAACCTACGGGATATATGAAAGTCGATCGCCCGCAGGTCACCTCTTCGCTTCCACCGGCGCTATACGGATCTATTCCCCAAACGCTTTGCGACAAGAAGGTCGCGTTCTCTAAGAAGGCCAAAAAGGGCGACCAAGACCCTTCTGGACATCCTCGTGCTCAGCGAGCGCGCGATCACGCGCAACGGTGTCGCTCGCCGCAAGCCGTGTCATCGGGGCTTTCGGATGGTCGACCGCGACGAGGCCGACGACAAGATCATTGCGGTTCTTGAGAGCGATCCCTACTGGGCGCACGTCAAAGAGCTTAAGGACGTCTCCGACGTGATCCTCAAGCGCCTGGAGCACTACTTTCTGACCTACAAGTTCACTCCGGGTCAGACGACTGAGGCAGTAGTGACGATCGAGGAAGTCTACGGCTTGGCAACCGCCAAGAAAGTCGTGAACGCGGCGATTGAGGACTACAAAAACCGCTTTGGCACCAAAACCTAACGCCGTGCAATAATAACCGCAAACTCCGCTTCCAAAGCCTCACTTGCCTGAGTAAGATCGCGGAGTGTCAAACCGGGTTCCCATAACCATCAGGCTCGATTCGTTCGAAGGGCCGCTGGATCTGCTGCTCTACCTCATCCAGAGCCACGAGCTGGACATCTCGCGCGTCTCGCTCACGCGCATCACCGACCAATACCTGGCCTACGTCAAGCTCATGCAGGAGCTCAACTTCGACATCGCCAGCGAATTCTTGGTGATGGCCGCAACGCTCATCCACTGGAAGAGCCGCGCGCTGCTTCCGCAGGAAGAAAAACCCGGCGAAGGCGATGCGGCTCTCGAAGGCGAGCTGACCCAAGAAGACCTCATCCGTCAGCTCATGGAGCATCAACGCTTCCTCGAGGCCGGCGGAAACATCGCTCAGCTTCCGTGGCTGGGATTGGACGTTTTTTCGCGCCCCAACGCGCGCCCACCGGTTGAGAAGGTCTGGCGCGAGACTGAGATCACTGAGCTTGCCCTCACCTACCAAGATATCTTGAAGCGCTCGCGCTCGCGCACGCAGATCCTTCGCAAGGAAACCGTCTCGCTGTCGCAAAAGATGATGGAATTCAGCGGCAAGCTTCAGCTGGGCGTTTCGACCGCTCTCGAGGAGCTCATGTCGATCGAGCGCGATCGGCCCGAAGTCGTCGTCACCTTTTTAGCCTCATTGGAATTAGCCCGTCTTAAGAAACTTAAACTCTATCAAGAAATCACCTACGAGCAGATCTATGTTGAACTGGTTGAAAGCCTTTCGGAACTTGATCTTCAGTTGGCTAACGGCTTTGACGCGGCGGGGGCTGTTCAAGCAGTCGACCAAGCCGCTACAGCAGCCGCAGCCGATCGAAGCGACGCCCCAGCCTCTCTCGATGCAGGAGGCCTCAATGGATAAGAAACCCGACGAGACCATCGAAGAAAAGATGGAGCTGCTCCAAGAGCTCGAAGCCCAGACTCCTGCACCCGCTGAAACTCCCGTTGTTTTGATCGCCGAGCCCTTTCAGGTCAGCGATGCCATGTGGGTGGCTGACGAACGGACCGAAGAAGAAGAATCCGAAGAAGCTGCAAGCGAAGCCCTACCCGAAGCAGGCCCTTGGATGCAGACCGGCGCCGCTTCTGCCGACGCTCAGCTCTCAGCTGAGATGCCTAGCCTCGAAGCAGCGGCAGCGGATTTCAAGCCCGACGCCGAGTACATCGCGGCAGCCGCTCCAGATCAAAAAGACGACCTCGCCCCTCAAGCCACGCAAGAGGAGCTCGACACCCTGTCTCGCCTCTCGGCTGCCATGGCGGCCGAAGACCAGAAGCAAGAGACCATCGCCCAACCTGAGCAGGAAGTGGCGCAAGATCCTGCCGAAGCCCAGAACACCCCGGTGTTTGAGGCCGAACAAACCGCTGCTCCTGACGAAGAAGAATCCGAGCCCGTCGCGTTGGACGTCATCGACGCGCAAGCTTCGATCGAAGCGGTGCTTTTCATGGCCGACAAGCCCCTGAGCGCCGAACGCCTGCAGCAGATCTTAGGCGAAGCGACCTCGTTCTCCGTCATTCAAGACGCACTTACGGAATTGCATCGTCGCTACCAAGGCCCTGAGCACGGATTTGAGCTCGTGACGGTCGCCGGCGGCTACCAGTTCCGGACCAAAGCTTCGCGCGCGGGCCTGGCCAAGAAGATGGCCCGAGTCCAAACCCAGAAGCTCTCTGCAGGCGCCATGGAGACTCTAGCCATCGTGGCTTATAAACAGCCGGTGATGAAAGAAGACGTCGACCGCGTCCGAGGAGTGGACTCGTCTTACTTCATTCGTGGCTTGCTCGACCGCAAACTCATTCGCATCTCAGGCCGCTCGGAGCTTCCGGGCCGCCCGATGCTCTACACCACGACTCCCGAGTTCTTGGAGCTCTTTGGGCTGCGCACCGTGCACGATCTTCCTTCGCTGCGCGAAATCGAGCAGATGGTTCCCACTTCACAAGCGGGATCAGAACAGGACGAAGACCCCAAGATTCGCGAGATGCGCAAGCTCGTGGGCGAGATGAAGGCCGATGGCTCGACTTCCTTGCTCTACAACCCTAAGGATGACGAGAAATTTTTGACTGACATCCGCGAGCGGGTAAAATCGATTCCAACGACGACGCCTTACCTCGAAGAGCAGGCTCGCATGGCCAAGGAAGCCGAACAGGCGGCACGCGACCAGGCCGAAGCCCTAGCCTCCGCGGCGGCGTCCGTGCTAGAAGGCCAAGTAACAGTCGTTGAGAACCCCGAAGACAAAACAAGTTAGCTCCGAAAGCAGGCCCCATGTCCTCCGAAAACGAAAATCCCTCGCAAACCCAAGGCGAGCGACTTCAGAAAATTCTCTCGCGCCTAGGCATCGCCTCGCGCCGTCAAGCCGAAGACTTGATCACCCAAGGCGAAGTCACCATTAACGGCAAAGTCGCCAAGCTGGGCGATCGCGCCGTGTTCGGAAAAGACGCCATCAAAGTCAGCGGCAAGCTCCTGGTTCACGAGCCTACCCGCGTCTACATCGCATTTCACAAGCCGCGCGCCGTGCTGTGCGCGATGAGTGACCCCGAGGGCGGCCGACCTGCCCTAGGCGAATACCTCTCGCGCGTTTCGGCTCGCGTGTATCCCGTGGGCCGCATGGATTTCATGAGCGAAGGCCTCCTGCTCTTGACCAATGACGGCGACCTGACCGAAAAAATCACCAAGAGCCCCTCTCTTCCTCGCGTCTACCACGTCAAAGTAAAAGGACACCCCAACGAAGAGATGATCGACCGCATCCGCAAGGGCGCCAAGCTCATGGAGCCCGAAGTACGGTTCCTGAAGCCTCATTCTGTGCGCGTGCTCGAAGACTATTCCAATAAAGCGCTCGTCGAAGTCGTGGTTCTGGGCAACGGCGCGTTTGACGTCAAAGCGCTCTTTGAAGCTCGCGGCTTCCTCGTCGAAAAGATCACGCGCGATGCCATCGGCCAAGTCGGCCTGCGCGACATGAAGCCCGGAGAGTTTCGTTACCTCGAGCTCTCCCAGGTGCAAGCCATCCTGGATCACCCGGAATTGAAGCTCAAGGAGCTTGAGCGCGAAGCCGCCCGTGCTGCTGAGCACCGCAGGCCCGAAGAAGAAGAGCAAACCGAGGCGCCGCGTGAGCGCGACCGAGACGGAGAGCGTCCACGCGCGAAGTGGGGACGAGGCCCGGTGTCTCCGGAGGCGCGTGGAAAGAAGATCTCTCTTAAGCCCCCTCGCGAATGGGGTGGACGAGGTGGATTTAGCAAGGACCGCGGCGAGAGCCGTGGGTTCGGCGGTGACCGAGACCGCAAGCCGCGCAGTGAATTCGGAGGCGACCGCGAGCGTCGCCCACGTTCGGGTGGTTTTGGCGGCGGGGATCGTGACCGCAAGCCACGTGGCGAGTTCGGAGGCGATCGCGAGCGGCGTCCTCGCAGTGAGTTCGGTGGTGACCGAGAACGTCGCCCACGCTCAGCAGGATTTGGTGGAGATCGTGACCGCAAACCACGTGGTGACTTTGGGGGCGACCGCGAGCGTCGCCCGCGATCTGCGGGATTTGGAGACAAGCCCCGTTTTGGTGGCGAGCGCAGCGAGCGCCGCCCACGCAGCGAATTCGGCGGAGATCGGGAACGTCGTCCGCGCTCAGCAGGATTCGGCGCCGAACGAAGCGAACGTAGACCTAGGCCCACGGGAAGCTTTGGAAGGGATCGTGACCGGGCGCCTCGCAGCGACCGTGGAGCCGAGCGCGGCAAACGCCCTAGTGGTGGACGCGCTGGGTTTTCTTCGGCACGGCCTTCGTCCGGTGCTCGGGGTCGACCTTCGGGTGGTGGCCGCTCGGCGGGACCAGGGCGTCGGTCTTCCACCAAGCCCAAAAGACGTTAAGAAACGCCTCGGGACATTCCTTCTGCGGCAGATGACCGCAGCCGGGGAGCATTTTGAGCTCTGATTTCTTGATCTCGTGAGCAAAGCGCTGCGCGTTCTCAAGCGCGATCACGCGATCCGCTTCGCCCCATATAATGAGTGTGCGCTGCTGAAGCTGTGCCAGCTTTCCGTCTAGATCCTCTTCCGGGACCTGCGCTCGCTCCAGATCGGAGATGGGCATGTCCATCATGCGCTGAGCCGCGAGCCGCCATTGGCGATCGCTCAGAGGCCGGGGTTTGTAATAGGCATTTTTTTGAAACTTCTTAAGCTCCGCCACGACGCTCTCAATATGGGCATCGCCTGAGAAAACGCGCTGCTGGGACTTTTTACCCTTCACGCGCTGAAAGCCTGCGGAGTTCACCAGAGTCAGTTGCCTCACCCCCTGAGGCCAATCCAGCGCCAGCCACGCTGCGACCCAGCCGCCCATGCTATTGCCGACAACAGTCCAATTGCGGCAGCTCTTAACCGCCATGAGCGATTGCTTGAGCTTGCGTGCAAGCTGTCTTACGCGGTAGCCACCTTCGCGTGCCTCAGGCTCGGTGAGCGGCGGCGTGGCGCCAGAGCCTGGCAGGTCCCAGGCCCAAAGCTCAGTCGGCACTGCCACGTGCGCTTGCCAATCGGCGCCCAAAACCTTTCGCCACGTCATCGACTGATCGCCCAGCCCATGAACCCAGGCCACGCACGAGCAGCTCTCGGCGGGCACTCCAGCGCAAGTAGATCGCATCCAGGCTTTGAGACCCGAAGCCTCGGCGCGGCCAAAGCCTTTGTCGCGAAGCTGTTTTTCGGTCTCGTGCTCATGCCAGCGCAGAGCGAGCGTATCGAAGCGATCCGCCAGCCAATCGCGCGGGCCCGGAAGAAGCGCGATCACGCCAAAAAAAAGAAAAACGCCCGCAATCCATGCGAGCGCTTTGAGAGGAAGTTTCTTGAGCTTTTTGCGCGCCACAAGACCAGGTAGCGGCGGGCGGCGTCTTGGTCAAGAAGCTTCGGCGGTTGAACTTTCGGAAGATGCCGCCGGTTGAGGAGCGGTGATCGCAGGGCGCCTCTGCAGGCTCGCGCTAGGAACTCGTCCGCGCGCATCGTACTCATCCTTGGAGATGCTTCTTCGCTCGAAGAGCTCCTCGGCGGTTCCGGTGCTCATATTCATCCGTGCTTGCTGAGAGCCCACCGGAAAGCCTTTGTTTAGGGCTCCCTCTTTGAAGGCACCGATCGCAACGCCCCGCTCGACCAAGCCCATGTCTTTTTCGTAGTAGTAGTGACTATCGCCGACGTAGACCTGAGTCGTCGTCAGATTCCCATCGCTGTCCACTGACGAGAGCGTGATGTAATCAGGCTCAACGACATGCTCGTACTCTTTCCATTTGCTGAGCACTTTGGACCACTCCGAAACCTGCAGATCCACAGGCTGACCTGACTTCCAGGCGGGAATTCCAACAAGCTCGCCTTTCTTGTTCAGAAGCGACTTATCGAGCTCAAATACCGCTACATTGCCTTTATTGATCAAACGGAACTTCGAAGCACTCAGTCGATTGATCTCAAACATGACCGAGGCGCTGTTTCCTTCGACAAAAAATCTGCGGCCCTGCATATCCTTCAAGATCAGAGGATTCTCTCCGGTCTTCTCGATCGATGCGGTCGCGCTCTTCCCGTCGAGCTTCGTGAGATGATCCGGGCGGCAGGACGTTGCACCGAGAGCCAAGATGAGAGCAGCGGTTTTTGTAATGACGTTTTTCATAAAATACTCCTTATGAAGCGTTTGCAGTCGAAACATTGAGTTGGGCCGATTCGGAGCTCTTGTGCACCGATTTCCGCACGTAGTCTTCGTACGAGAGGATCACGCGAGAGGCCGTGTGAGTCGCGGTGCTCGTAACAAGCTCCAGATGGCCGTGTTTCATTTCCTCAGGGAAGCCCTTGGCGAACGCGCCCTTCTTGTAAGCATCCACGTGGTAGCCGTCTTGAACGGTTTGAACCGTGTCTTCGAAGTAGGTGTAGGTCGCGCCCAGGCAAGCCATCGAGGAGCTCACGCGCCCGTCCGAATCCACCGTGTTCTTAGGAACGCAGTTCGGTACGGCCTCGCGACGCAGCTCTTTCCATTGGCGCACGACGACGTGGGTTGTGGTGACCTTGACGTCTACTGGCTGACCCGATTCCCACGAAGGGATCACCATCGTGTCGCCGCCCTTAGCGAGCTGCTTTTTGGGCAACCGAAAGATCGCCTGCTTTCCTTGGTTGGTCAGCTTGACCTTGGAGTCGCCGACTTGGCTGATTTCAAACTCGACGATCATCTGCTTGCCGCCGACTGAGAAGCTCTGGCCGCTTTCGTCCGTGAGCGTCGCTGCTTCTTTGCCCGTTTGATTGAGGTTGCCTTCAGTGGTCCTTCCATCAAGCTGAATGAAGTGAGCAGGCACACAGGAGGTGAGCCCGAAAACGATCATGCAAGACATTGATTTCATTACATTTTTCATATACTTCCTCTTTAATTCTTCTTCCTGAAACCAATTTACCACTCTTGACTGACTTTGTTTGTCAGGTATAGGCCAAGCGTTTGTCAGGATGAGGTCAAGACAATCAGAGGCATGAAAGGAGACAAGGTGCCTCCTTTTAGGGTGTTGAGTGCGGGTCAGAGGGGCAAAAGGAGACGCTGTGTCCCCTTTTTAGGCCCTGATTGCGATAGTGAGGCCCAAAGCCAAAGCAGCTGGAAAAGCCTGAATCCAAAAGATGCGCCGAGAGACGCTCTTGGCGCCGTAAAGACCCGCCACCACCACGCAGGTCAAGAAATAGGCGCGAAACAAGAAAGCTTGATCCGGGTTAGCCAGCGCCAGACCCACCGAAAGCCCCACTGCCAAAAACAGATTGTAGAGCCCCTGGTTGGCGGCCAGCACCGCCGTGTCGCGCGCCTTTTGCGCGTTCATTCTGAAGGCCTTCATTCCGGGCGGCGTTTGCCACAGGAACATTTCCAGAATCCAACTATAGAAATGAATGAGAGCGACTACTCCCGTGAGAGCAAGCGATGCGATGGCCATGCTCTTAAGGTAGCCGGGAATCGGGCGAGCGTCTAGACAGTGGAGCGACGCTGACGCTATAAATAGAGCAGATGAAAATCAGAACAGTGCTCTTGGGGTGTGTACTGGGTTTGAACGGATTTGTAGCAGCCGCAGCGGAAACGCGCGCCGTCTACGACTCAAGCGGAAAGGAAATTCCCTGGGAGCAGATGACCGCCGACCTGGAGCGCTCGGACATCATCGCGCTTGGCGAAGAGCACTACACCCCTTCGATTCAAGCCGCGCAAGCGCAGGCGATCCGCGACGCGTCCTTGGATAGGCCCATCCAGGGCCTCACGGTGGGGTGGGAGTTTCTCAACTCAAGCGAGCAAAAGAACGTGCAGGATCTCTTTGCCCAATTCACCGAGGGTAAGATCACGGGCCAGGATTTCTTGAAGCAAACGCAGAAGACAGATTCCGATTCTTACCTGCCCATCTTGGAAGCCACGCGCGATCTCAAGGGCACGCTTTGGGCCACCAATCTCTCCAGGGCAGAAAAAGCCCCGGTCACCAAAGGTGGAATTGAGGCTGCGGACCCCACCCTCCTCCCACCGAATTTTGAGATGGGAAGCGAGGCCTACCGTGAGCGCTTTGCCGAGGCCATGGGTTCGGGTCATATTCCCCCAGAAAAACTCGCCAATTACTTTGCGGCCCAATGCTTAACGGATGACGTGATGGCCTATCAGCTGTTGGGTAGCCCTACGGGAGATCGCAGATTCCTGGTCGTTGGCGCTTTTCATACGGACTATAGGCAGGGCGTGGTTGCGCGCCTCAAGAAGCGCGCTCCCGATCTGCGCGTTACAACGGTGCGCTTCATGGAATTGCAGGCCAAGGACGAGCTACCCGAGCTAACGGACGAGCGCTACGGCCCTCTGGCAGACTTTGTGGTGGTTATCAGAGTTGAGAAACCCGCCGAATCCCAGTGATTCGTCAGGCGCTACAAATCACTTCAGATCCGCGTATCGGACAAGGCTCAGGGTACCGTCGGATTCGAGCACTGCGCTTTTCACCTCGAGAACCTGATGAACGCCTTGCTTACGAAGCAAGACATGCAGCTCGCTTGGAGAAAGGTGTTCTTTCCTCAAAGCCTTGGAAATCGTCTTACCTTCGTGAATGAGAAGCCGCGGCGACCCTTCAAAAATCATTGTAAAAAATGTGCTCTTATAGCTGAGCCACGAAAAAACCATGCTTAGTGTGATGAGGACCGCTGCCGAGATCAGCCCTCCTAGGAGCGAGTTATCTCCGCCATTCATCGCGTTTTGCACCGAATTGGAAATGAGCAGGATCGTCACGAACTCGAAAGCCCCCATCTGGCCGATCTGCTTCTTGCCCGAAATGCGCAGCAAAATGAGAACCGCCAAGTAAACAACCCCTGCTCTAAGGGACATTTGGGCGGCGGACAATCTTGGCTCAAAAAGTTCGGTCCACATAGGTGTGTGCTTGGCTTCAGTATGGGGCATTTGGAGCCAAAAATGCGAGTAAGTTTGGCATTGACTCCAGGTTACGCACAAGGGTACAGCTAGGCCTCATTCTGTCGCGGGGTGGAGCAGTCCGGTAGCTCGTTGGGCTCATAACCCAAAGGTCGTTGGTTCAAATCCAGCCCCCGCTACCAATTCAAAAAGCCGTTCCGATCTTTTGATCGGAACGGCTTTTTGCATTTGTGGGCGCGGGGTTGTGAGTTGAAACGACGTACGAGCGGAGTGAGTTCGTTGGTTCACGAGAGATCGCCAAAGGCGATCATGAAAAGAGAACAGCCGGAGGCTGTTCGTCCTTACGAGTACCGCAGGGCCAGGATGGCCCGGAGGTCCAATCCAGCCCCCATTTCGCCACAAAGAAACTATAAACTTCGCTTACCGCGCGCCCGGCATTTTGATCGGGATCTCGACATAAAAGATAGCTCCCTGTCCCTCTCCGTCACTGCGGACGCGGATGGCGCCTCCGAGCTCCTTGATCATATTAGCACTGGAGTGCAGCCCGAAACCGTGTCCCTTCTTACGGGTCGTGAAACCGTAGTTGAAGATCTTCTCCAGGTTCTCTTTGGGAATGCCTACCCCGTTGTCTTGAATCTCGACCACAACAAGCTCCTCTCGCGGCCTCTTCACTCGTACCGTGATGGACTTGGAACTTTCGCGAGCGGCATCTTTGATAGCGTGCCCAGTGTTGCTGATGATTGATAAAGATCTGCAGTAGCGATGGCGATCGATCATCACCAGAACTGCATCGAATTCGCGCGCATCTTCGATCCCATGGCGCGCGAACGAGCCGGCGTTCATCTTGGTGGTCTCGATGACATCCGGAAGCTTCGTCGCCTCAAGGATGATCGAGGAGCGCGCCATATCCTGCCGCAGCGGATGATCTTCGATGTGGTCGATGCTCCTGGCCAGCGAGGCTGGATTCTTCCAGAAGCCCGGTTTGGGAAGTGGCCAAGGCATCACCGAATGCTGAGAAGAAATGCTGCTTTCTCGTTGGTAGCCTCGGTCGGCAAGCATGGCTACAGCCTTGCTTCTGAACTTCGATCGTTCTTGAGCGCTTTAGATTTCAAAGCGATCATGCTTGCCGAGATGTTGACGCTATTGAGGACGTTTCCGGGATAGGTAGCACGCCGGCTGCCACTTCGGGCTATTCCAGTGCCGAGGCGTCCACGCTCGCGCATACTATGGCTCTTTTTCCTCAAACAGGTCAAACACCGTCTCTGCGCAGCCGCTCCTCGGCTTGGTAGTTGATCGAATAAAAGCAAAATGTCACCACAATGAGCAGGATGAGTACCGAGTAAGTCATCGCATGGTACAGCGCCTTTGAGGCGAAACCGCTCAGGGGCTGCAAGGGGGCCGAGAACTCCGTATGAATGTCGAAGGCCGTCATCAGGACGATGGGAAGCGCAAGGCAGAAAACGAGCCGTTTCTTCTCGCTGATCTCAAACAGCACAAACGGGAACGTGCACGTGATGAACAGCGCCATTTGGATGCCCGAGCTGGCGCTCAGCATGAAGGCGCACGAGAACGCCGCGAGGTTGGTTGCGATGATGAAAAGCAAGCGCGAGAAGTGGACGTACCCCAGTCGGTTGAGGGGAACCACGGAAGCGTACGCCACGATGTAAATCGACATGAGCACTGCCAAGATGTCGAGCTGAGCCCACTTGAAAATGAAGATGTACGGCAGGGAGGTCAGCGCGACCGTCAGGCCAACCTTATTGACTAGGATAATTTTCCTGTTGAGCCGATCCGAGAACTCGCTGTGGGTGCCTGTTTTGAAGAGCTCGTTCAACGCACCGACCCTCATGAACACTCCAGTATTATGAATGTCTGGTCATCCACCGCTTGCTGCCCTCGAGCCATCAGGAACTCCTCGATCGTCGCCTTGGCTCTCTCAAGTGGCATGCCACCGGTCGATACGAACAGGTCCAGCCAGCGCTTGAACCCCAGCGGGACAGTGAGCTTCTCGTCGTCGGTAATGCCATCGGTAAACAGAAGAAACCGGTCTCCGGCAGCGAATGTCCCGGAGGAGGAATGGGGCTCGAAACTGTTGAGATACCCCAACGGCCTCCCTGAGAGGCTGACGGTGCTTGTCTCTCCGGTGGCTTTCTTGATGATAAGAGGCATGCCGCCACCATTATAATACGTGTAAGAGCCGTCGTTGGAGTCCATCTCAAGTACGGAGATCGTAGCGAAATACTTTTCCTTGCAGAACCCTCCGATCGTCCCATTGAGTTTGTCCAAGATATGCGGAACCGAAAAAGCCTGATCCGACCCCAAAGCGCTGAACATGCTGGCGATGACACCCGTAACCATCGCAGCCAACGGGCCATGGCCCGTTACATCAGCCACAACAGCGAGGATCTTTCCGTTAGGTCTCTTGCCGTACCACCACCAGTCCCCGCCGCAAAGCAACGTGGGCCGGTAACTGCCGATTCCCGAGACACGATCAAAAGCAAAGGTAAGGTTAGCCGGCAAAAAGAGCGTTTGCACTGCTGCCGTCACAGAGTGAGTGCGCTCAAGCACCAAGCCCTCAAGTTCTGATAGATGGGCTTCATTGCGGCGAGCGAGATTCCATTTCTGGACAAGAGCCAGCGCCATCTGCTGAACCTCGACCATCTCGAAAGGCTTCTTCAGGAAAAGCAGGCGATCGGTGATCCCAAGATGGGAAACGATCTCGTCCCAAGGGTAGTCCGAATACGCAGAACAGATCGCGATCTCGATCTTCGGATCCTCGCTCCATATCTTCTGGATCGTTTCCAAGCCGTCCCATCCCGGCGGCATGCGCATATCCATGAAGATCAGGGCGTAGGGTTTACCCGTGGCCTTGGCTTGGCGCACTTTCTCAAGGGCTTCTTGCCCCTGAAAGGCTGAGTCTATCTGATACGAGTTCCTTTGCTGAGCGGGCTGGGAGCTGGATTCGCCAAAAAGGGCATCTTCAACCGCCGAGAGCTTCTGTTCGGTCGCGCCGCCCAGAAGCGTCTTCTTGAAGTCTTCGTGGACCTGAGCATTGTCATCCACGATGAGGATTCTTCGGTTTTCGGGCACCGCGTTCGTAGGCATTTGCGCGATACTATCAGCGAAACGGGCTCGACGCGAGAGTAGGAACGCGTGAGCGTAAATCCGGCCCCGTTGAACAGCCCCCAAACAATGATTGTCCCCAATGAGCCTGAGCTATAAAATTTCGCGATGACTCTCCTCATCGCTTTCTTCGCTATTTTTCTAACAACCGCACACGCCGCACCAAGCACCTATTCAGTAGTCCCAGCTCCAGACAAAGCTTCTGTCGTTTCGTACCGCTTGCCATATTCATTGGGCACGCACGAGGGACAGGCCACTCAGATAGAGGGAAGCTTGACGGTGGATCTCGCGGCGCCGGCAAGCGCTCGCGGAACTCTTTCTTTGCCAATTGAGGGTCTTGTCTCTGGCAATGCGACTCGCGATTGCCATATGCGTGAAGCGCTGGGCCTGGATTACGCGCAATCTGCCTTTCCCAAGGAGCACGTCTGCCAAGACGACAAGCTTCCCAAGAGCGGAAAGGACTCCATTCGATTTCGAGAGATTCTTCTCAAGATCAAATCGGTTCGCGCCAAAAACGCTTCTGGAAAAATCCTAGCCGATCAAGAAACACCGATTGAGGT
>JBGAWT010000035.1:0-18748 GCA_044227445.1 Bdellovibrionia bacterium
GCAACACGAGGCCCTTACCCCTGTTGAAAATGTCTTCTTCTATGACTCCGAACGAGAGTCCGCCCCTCGCATCTCTATTTTCCCGGTTCGTCACGCCCAGAATCCCTGGAAGCACGAATTCTAAAAATCGAGCCCAAACACCGTACTTATTAAGTCTGTTTTTTCATTTTTGTTGATAACTGTGTTGATAGCGCTGTTGATAACGTGTGGATAAAAAATCTATCAACATTCCATCAACACGGTTATCAACAGACTTATCCACAAAATTGAGAAGCGATTCTTTCGCGTTTTTAGATACTTGCGTGAGTTATCCACTTATCCACAGCGACTTTAAAAACTCAGCCAAGTCTTTTCTCCGACTTTTATTCTCTGTTTTTGTTGATTCTTTGGCTTTCGTGACTCTTTTTTTAGAAAAAAGATCTCATTGACCATCTAAAATAGTTTCGTATTTGAAGTTATCAACAACGCCGTGTTGATAACCTGTTGATAACCTCCGGTTTGGGGGTTGAAACAAAGTTATTCACAATTCACCCCTCTTTTTCAACACGGTTATCAACGCACTTATTCACGTGTTTTCTGATGTGGTTTCATACAGCTAGAGCACTTATCCACTTATCAACACGCCCTACTACTACTTCTACCTTTTTATATATAACCTTCTTAAAAACCCCAGAGGCCTCTAGCCAAATCCAAAGAGAATGGTAAGAGGAAAGGAATTATGAAGTTCTCAATTGATCGCAATCCTCTGTTGGAAGGTCTCCAAAAGGTTCAATCCGTTGTTGAGAAGCGCAACACGATTCAAATTTTAGGAAACATCCTTTGCTCAGTTAAGGGAAACGAACTCTCACTTTGCGCAACCGATTTGGAAGTCGGCATCAAGGTCACTCTTCCTGTTGAAGCACAAGTCGAAGGGCGCTTAACGCTTTCTGCAAAACACTTCTTGGACATCGTCAAAGAACTTCCTGACAAACAACTTCATGTCTCTAAGAAAGATAACAACTGGGTTGAGATCCTTTGCGGCAAATCCAAGTTTAATATCGTGAGTCTCGCTGCAGAGGAGTACCCAGCACTCCCAGCTTTTGAAGAGAAGAACTATTTCGATTCTAAGGTCGAAGCGCTCACCGATATGATCGATCGCACACAATTCGCTGTCTCAACCGATGCGACGCGCTACCACATGAATGGCGTGTTTTTTGAGCATCTTGAAAGCGGTTTGATGCGCATGACGGCAACCGATGGGCATCGCCTCTCGTTTGTAGATCACGAAGTATTTCTCAAGATGCCGGAGCTCAAGCGTGGCGTCATCATCCCGAAAAAAGGCTTAGGGGAGTTTCGTAAGCTCTTGGGGGAGTCCCCCAGCTCCGTGGGTCTTGCCTTTGAGCGCGGATATGTGTTTGCAAAGTTTGATTCAGCCTATCTTTTCATTCGCCTGATCGATGGGGAGTATCCTCCTTACCAGCAGGTGGTGCCTAAGGTTGTTGATCGAACCGTGAAGATTGATCGCGAAGCATTCAATTCGGCCCTTAAGCGCGTAAGCCTTTTGGCGCATGAAAAAAGCCGCGCAGTAAAACTAGCGATTCAAAGTGGGCTTTTAACGATTTCATCAAGCAACCCGGACATGGGCGAAGCGCGCGAAGAAGTCGATGTTGAGTACGCAGGCGAAGCCATGGAGATCGGCTTTAACTCCAAGTACCTACTAGAGTGCCTTTCGGTGATGAGCACAGAGAAGTTAGAATTCTTGCTCAAGGACCGCTTAAGCCCAGGCATCTTGAAAGAAAGCGGCCATGACGCGCACACGTACGTCATCATGCCGATGCGCATTTAGCAGCGAGCAACGCGCGTGCGGGTCCGAAAACTTTGCCTCAAGCAGTTTCGGAATATCCGTGACCTTGAATTCGAAGCAGCCCCCGGCCTGAATTTTCTTTTTGGTGATAATGGCCAAGGAAAAACCAGCATCTTAGAAGCTTTGGGCTACATCGCCTCGCTTCGTTCTTTCCGCGGCTCTAAAACTCCCGAAATCATCCAATGGGGAAACGACGCGTCTGAGATACGCTCTCTTGTCGCTCCGGAAGTGGCTCCGAATTTGGAGACGGAGCTTAAGATCTGTTTTTCGGGTCGTAGCAAAACGGCATTCATCAACGGCAAGGGATACCGAAGCACGACCTCCTACCTCTCGCAGCGCTTTGGCCAATACGAATTAGGAATTCACGCCATTGTCTTCAATCCCTCGGATCACGATTTAGTGCGTGGTGAGCCAGGCGAGCGCAGGGCCTATCTGGATCACGCCATTGCGGCTGAGGACCTAGAGTACCTGAAGCTTCATTCGCGCTACCGTGAGCTTCTGGAGCAGCGTAATGCGCTTTTAAAATCGCCCATGCCTGCGCCCCGTGACGTGCTTTTGGGGTTTACCGAACCCTGGGTGGAAGCAGGAGCCAGGCTGACGCTTCAGCGCCTGACGTGGATTGAGCGACTGCAAAAGAGGCTGCCTGAAATTGCGCGTCAGATCGCTCCGCAACAACCGCAGTTGGGCTTAATTTATCGCTCGAATTGGGTGCCAGAAATTGATGGATTATCTATAAAAAACGGAGAGTTAGATATAATTCGTTTCTCTGGACAATCCCCTCTTCCTTCGCTAGAAGATTTAGAAACAGCCTTTTGGAAGCAGCTCTCCGTCTTAGAGATGGCTGAGCAGCGTCAGGGTGTTTCGCTTGTAGGTCCTCATCGCGATGATTGGGGATTCATGATTGGCGAGCACCTGCTCAAAGGGCATGGCTCACAAGGGGAAGTTCGCACAGCGCTGCTTTCGCTCAAGCTCTCAGAGCTAGAGCTCTTTAGGAAAGCAACGGGACACCGACCGCTGTTCTTGCTGGATGATTTCTCTTCTGAGCTGGATCGGGAGCGACGGCTTTTCTTGCTGCGCTTTCTTTCTGAAACCGATCTGCAGGTTTTCGTCACATCGACGGAGCCGCTCGCAGGCACGGATGCGCTGGGTCCAAAGCTAAGGATCCACGAAGGAGCATGGGTTAGTGGAGACATTACAAGCCAGCGCGTCTAGGACATCTTCCTCTTCGTCAACACACGTTTCGTCTGACTACTCTGCAGATAAGATTAAGATCTTAGAAGGGCTCGAGGCCGTTCGTAAGCGCCCGGGCATGTACATCGGCGACACGGGCCACCGCGGCCTGCATCACTGCGTGTACGAAGTCGTGGATAATTCCATCGACGAAGCATTGGCCGGCTACGCAAAAAACATTTCGCTCACCATTCACGTGGATAACTCCATCACCGTCGAGGATGACGGCCGCGGCATTCCCGTTGGTATTCACAAAGAAGCGGGCGTTTCGGCTGTCGAAGTCGTCATGACGAAGCTTCACGCCGGCGGAAAGTTTAACGAAGAGGGCGGCGCCTATAAAGTTTCGGGCGGCTTGCACGGTGTGGGCGCTGCAGTCGTAAACGCGCTTTCGGAAACGCTTCACGTCGAAGTAAAGCAAAACGGCAAAGTTTATCGCCAAACGTTTAAGCGTGGCGAGCCCCAGGGGCCGCTCAAGGAGATGGGCGTTACTGAAGGGCGTGGCACGAAAACGACGTTTAAGCCCGACCCGGAGGTTTTCCAAGTCGTCGAATTCAACGTCGACACCTTAGCTGCGCGCATGCGAGAGCTAGCGTTTCTAAACAACGGCATTCGCATCTTGATGCAAGACGAGCGCGTAGAGCCCGCAAAGACCCAGGACTTTCATTTTGAAGGCGGCATCATCAGCTTCGTTGAGTACATCAACAAAGGAAAACAAAAGCTTCACGATAAAGTCATCAGCTTCGCCAACACCAAAGACAATATTCAGATCGAGCTGGCGATGCAGTGGAACGACTCCTACTCGGAGACGATTTCGTCGTACGTCAACAACATCAACACGATCGAAGGCGGCACGCACGTATCGGGCTTCCGTACAGCGCTTACTCGAGCAGTGAATAAGTACGCCGAAGAGAGCAACCTGCTCAAAAACCTGAAGGAAGGTTTGCAGGGTGACGATATTCGCGAAGGCCTAGCCTGCGTGATTAGCGTGAAGGTTCCGGAGCCTCAGTTTGAAGGGCAAACCAAGACCAAGCTTGGAAACAGCGAAGTCGAGGGCTTGACCAACACCGTGGTTAACGAAAAGCTCACGGACTTTTTTGAGCAAAATCCTGCCACCGCAAAGAAGATCGTTCAGAAGGCCATCGACTCTGCTCTGGCGCGCATTGCCGCGCGCAAGGCTCGAGACCTCACTCGGCGCAAAACCGCACTGGATTGGAGCGGGCTGCCGGGAAAAATGGCGGATTGCCAAGAAAAAGACCCTGCGCTTTGCGAGATTTTCCTGGTCGAGGGTGACAGCGCCGGCGGCTCGGCCAAGCAGGGCCGCGATCGCAAGAACCAAGCGATCCTGCCTCTTAAGGGTAAGATCCTAAACGTCGAGAAAGCACGTTTCGATAAGATGCTTTCGTTTGAGGAAATTAAAGTCCTCATTACTGCGCTGGGCGCGGGTATCGGCAAAGAAGATTTCGACATCAACAAGCTGCGCTATCACAAGATCGTCATCATGACGGACGCCGACGTCGACGGATCGCACATTCGCACGCTGTTGCTGACGTTCTTTTATCGCCAGATGCCCGAGATCATCGAGCGCGGCTATCTCTACATTGCGCAGCCGCCGCTGTACAAAGCCAAGAAGGGCAACAAAGACACGTACGTTAAGAACGAGCAAGAGCTCAGCGAGTACCTGCTCTCAAGCAGCCTTGAGGGCGCAGTGATTAAAGCGGGCAAACAAAACATCCCACAATCGCAAGCGCTGGCTTGTCTTAAGGCCGCCACGCGGTTTGGCCGCTCCGTTGAACGCGTTTCCCGAAAGCTTCATCCGCGCTTTTTGCGCGCGTTGATCGCAAACGGGGTGGATGCGACGACGCTGGCAAAGAAAGAAGCGCTCGAGACCGTGCTCAAGAAAATCGCAACCGAGCTCAAGGAGCTTGAGATCGAATTGAAGTTCGATCTTCAGCAGGACAAGGAGCACAACGCCTGGTTTGCTGTTGTTGAGACCGGCGTTTCGGGCTTCACAAAGAAAGCCCCCATCAACCTGGCCACGATCGATTCGCCCGAATACGACGAAATGGTGAAGCACTACCAAGCCATGCTGGCTATGGGTGCCGGGCCCTACACGTTTGCGATGGATGGCAAAGAAGAAGTGACGGTTGAGACCGGAGAGCTTCTGGCAGAGCGCGTGGTGCAAATCGCCAAGGGCGGCATGAGCATCCAGCGCTACAAAGGCTTGGGAGAAATGAATCCCGAGCAGCTGTGGGAAACCACCATGGATCCCACGCGCCGCACGCTTCTTAAGGTTTCTGTGGATGACGCCGTTGATGCAGACGGCATTTTTTCTGTCTTGATGGGCGACCAAGTGGAGCCACGAAGACAGTTCATTGAGGAAAACGCACTTCGCGTAAGGAATCTCGACATATGACGTATAGCCAAATCCTGGGCCACGGCATGTTTGTGCCCGAAAACGTTTGGACCAACCAAGATTTACAAAAGATCATGGATACCTCTGACGAGTGGATCCAGCAGCGCACGGGAATTAAGAAGCGCCACTGGATTGATTACAACACGGCAACCTGCACGTCGGATTTGGCGCTTGAGGCCTCTAAGAAGGCGCTCGAAAGCGCAGGCGTTAAGAAAGAAGAAATCGATCTTTTGATCCTAGCCACGCTGAGCCCCGACCATGAGTTTCCGGGCACGGCATGTTTCCTCCAATCCAAGCTCGATATTCCTGGAATTCCTGCGCTCGATGTTCGCCAGCAGTGCACCGGGTTTTTGTACGGCCTTTCGATCGCCGATCAGTTCATCAAGACGGGGACGTATAAGAAGGTTTTGGTCGTAGGCGCGGAAACGCACTCTAAGGGCCTAGATAAGTCCACGCGCGGACGCGATGTTTCGGTTCTCTTTGGCGACGGAGCGGGCGCTGTAGTTGTTGGCGCGGTTGACGGTCCTGCGGATCGTGGCGCCTCTCAGCTTTATTCGACCGTCCTTCACGCCGATGGTCGGTTTGCCAAGGAACTCTGGGTGCAAGAGCCTGGCATGGAGCGCCCGGGCGATACGTTTGATCCGGAGTTTACTAAGAATCTTGAGCAATACCCCGCGATGAACGGCAAGGCGGTGTTTTTGCACGCGGTTAAGCGCATGCCCGAGGTTCTGATGGAAGGCCTGGCAAGCGGTCACAAACTAGAAGACGTGGATCTATTCTTGTTTCACCAAGCCAACTTGCGAATCAACGAGATGGTTGCCAAGCAAATGGGCATTCCTGAAGAAAAGGTCTTCAACACGATTCAGGATTTCGGCAACACCACGGCCGCAACCATCCCGATCGGCATGAGCGAAGCGGTTCGCGCAGGCAAGCTGAAAAAAGGCATGCTCGTGGCTTCGGCAGCATTCGGTAGCGGATTTACGTGGGCTTCAGCGATTTACCGTTGGTAATTGGCTCAAGCGAAAGGACTGTAGATGGAAACCCCAAACGCACCTGCGGCAAACGATAAGAATACGATTGTCGTCAGCATCGAAGACGAGATGAGGGGCGCCTACCTCGATTACGCGATGAGCGTGATCGTGGGCCGCGCGCTTCCCGATGTGCGCGACGGGCTTAAGCCGGTTCATCGGCGTGTTTTGTTCGCGATGTACGATCTGGGCAACACTTACAACAAGCCCTACAAGAAATCGGCGCGCGTAGTCGGTGACGTTATCGGTAAGTATCACCCACACGGTGATGTGGCGGTCTACGATACGATCGTCCGCCTCGCTCAGGACTTCTCGCTGCGCTATCCGCTGATTGACGGCCAAGGCAACTTCGGATCTATCGACGGAGATAGCCCGGCAGCCATGCGTTACACCGAAATTCGCATGGACAAGGTCACCGACGAGATCTTAGCGGATCTTGAAAAAGAGACGGTCGACTTCGGTCCCAACTACGACGACTCACTCAAAGAGCCGCTTGTTCTGCCGACGCGGATTCCGAATCTTTTGGTGAACGGATCTTCTGGGATCGCTGTAGGCATGGCCACGAACATCCCGCCGCACAACCTCACCGAAGTGATTGACGCCACGGTTGCACTCATCGACAAGCCCACGCTTGTCACCGAAGACTTGTTTGAGTTCGTTAAAGGCCCGGACTTTCCAACGGCAGCATCGATTTTGGCGGGAGCAGGGTTGAAGGAGGCCTATCGCACGGGCCGCGGCTCCATCATCATTCGCGGTAAGGCCGAGATCGAAACGTTTAAGGGTGACCGCGAGCGCATCATCGTCACGGAGCTTCCGTACCAGGTAAATAAAGCGCGCCTCATCGAGAAGATCGCCGACCTTGTGCGAGACAAGAAGGTAGAAGGCATCTCCGACCTTCGCGACGAGAGCGATCGCCAAGGCATGCGCATCGTCATTGAGATCAAGCGCGGCGAGAACGCCAACGTTTTGCTCAATCAACTTTACAAACTCACGCAACTCCAAGAGAGCTTCGGGATCAATCTCTTGGCCATCCAAAACGGCCAACCCAAGACCTTCAATCTGCGCGACATGATTTGGGCGTTCATTGAGCATCGAAAAGACGTCGTCGTTCGACGCACGATCTTTGACCTTAAGAAGGCAGAAGCACGCGCGCATATCTTAGAAGGCCTCAAGCGCGCGGTAGAGCACATTGACGAAGTTATCGCGTTGATCAAAGCGGCCAAGGGCCCGGATGAAGCCAAGTCAGGCTTGATCTCTAAGTTTTCGTTTACCGACATCCAGGCGCAGGCGATTTTGGACATGCGCTTGCAGCGCCTCACAGGCCTTGAGCGCGACAAGATCATCCAAGAATACAAGCAGGTCTTGGAGCTCATCGCGGAACTGAAAAAAATATTAGGCAGCGAGGCTCGAATTTTTGAAGTGATCAAAAGCGAGCTGCTCGAAATTCGTCAGAAATTCGGCGATAAGCGGCGCACGGAGATCACCCATGGCGTTTCGACAGAGTTTGAAGTCGAAGACCTCATTCCTAGCGAAGAGACGCTCGTTTCGATCACGCGCACGGGCTATATCAAGCGCTCGGATCCCAAGCAGTTTAGGAGCCAACACCGCGGCGGCCGTGGAATCAGGGGCGTTTCCACAGGCGAAGAGGATTTTGTCACAGCCATCTACAGCTGTAACACGCTGTCTTACTTGCTGTGCTTCTCGGATCGCGGGCGCGTCTATTGGCTTAAAGTCTATCGCATTCCAGAAGCTTCACGCGGGGCTCGCGGTAAGGCGATCGTCAATCTGATCGCACTGGGAGCGGGAGAGCGCATTCAGGCCATCCTTCCGATCACGGAATTCAAAGACAGCGAATATATCTTCATGGCCACGCGCAACGGCGTGGTCAAGAAAACCTCACTCTCTGAATTCGCCAATGTGCGCACCGCCGGCATTATCGGCCTGAGCATCGACGATGGAGACGCTCTTGTTTCTGCGCGTTTGACCACGGGCACGAAAGACGTCTTTTTGTGCTCCAAAGAGGGCATGAGCGTTCGTTTCAACGAGGAAGACGTCAGACCCATGGGGCGTGGCGCTCGCGGGGTGAACGGAATGTCCTTGAGCGATGGCGACCAGGTTGTCGCTATGGAAGTGCTCGATCGTGTTGCAGAGGGCGAAGCGAGCAATTGTGAAATCCTCACCGTTACCGAGGCTGGATATGGCAAGCGCACGCCCGTGGCGGAGTATCGCCTGCAGAGCCGCGGAGGAAAAGGAATCATCACGATGAAGGTCGCCGAGAAAAACGGCGGCGTCATGGGCGCAAGACAAGTGACGGCCAAAGACGACCTCATGCTGGTGTCAGACAAGGGCCAGATGATTCGCATCCACGTGGGAGAAATCTCCGAGCAAGGCCGTAACACCCAGGGCGTCAGGCTCATGACCGTGTCACCGGGCGAGAAGGTTGTCTCTTTTGAGTACATGGCCGACAATAGCGACGATGATGCCAGCGGCCACGGCAACGCGTAGTCGACCCCATGCCCTTTTGGGCATGCTTTTTTTGGTCGGCGCCTGCTCCACAGATAGCGCTCGTAACCATTTTCTCTTAGGAGAGAAGCTTTGGACCGAGCAGCGCTATGCCGCGTCCATCGCCGAGTACGAAAAGACCATCTCGCGAGATCCTGGCGGAAGGTTTGGCATCCAAGCGCTTTACCGGGCGGCACTTACCCAAACGCTCTATCTCAACCAGCACGAGGAAGCGCTTCGCAAGCTCAAGCGCTTTGTCGAGCTTGCGGACGAATCGGAAGCCAAATGGGAGGCGCGGGTCCAAATCGGAGAGATTCTTTTTGGTAAGGTCGAGCGCTACGACGAGGCGCTTGCCCATTACCAAGCGCTCGTGAAGCTCCGCCCCTCAGGGCCGCAGGCGCCTGAAATGCATTTTCGGATCGCGAAATCCCAATTTTTTCTGAGGAAGTTTGACGATGCGATGCAGACTTATCGGGAGATTCAACGGCATTACCCGGGAACGCCGCTTGCTGAGCGCTCCGCATATGAGCTGGGCATGACCTATCTCACACGCGCATCGCAACAGACCGAAGAGCGCACCTCTCTTGCGGCAAGCTACCAAGAGGCACTCGACGTCTTTCAGGCGTTCTTGCGAAAATATCCGAAAAGCAGATGGGCGGTTGAAGCGCGCTTTGGAATCGCCAACTGCCTTGAGGAGATGGACCAGCTTGAGGCGGCCTACCGGGCGTTTGAGGAGCTCAAGGCGGCCTATCCCTCGCCCGCAGTGGTTGAGACGCGTATGATCCGCATTCGAGAGCGGCTGCTTCAAAGAAAGCGATAGGTCATGAGCGACGCGCAAAAGCAGGAGCAAACCCGAAAACTGGCGCTCTACGGCATTGTCCTGGTCGACCTCCTGGGGTTTCCCTGCGTTTTGGGTGGTCTGGGATGGTATTTCTCGCAAGGTGCTGCTGGGCCGATGCAAATCCTAGCCCCCGCAGGCGGCGGGCTTTTGGGCCTGATCTTGGCTTTCGTCCACATCGTTTACGTCAGCCGGCGAGAGTTATGAAGGTCGTGCTTTTAAGGCAAGTCGAGCGCGCATTTGCCAGGGCCGTCGCGGTCTGGGTTTTTTTCGTCAGCTTGGGGCTTTGCCTTTGGAAAAGGGAGCTCTCGCTTCATCTGATGCGTGTTTTTGGAACGATGGCCCTGGCAAGCGCCTTGGATCTCTGGTTTTTGGCTCAAGCGGCATGGGCCGTGATCGCCGTCATTGAGCCTCAAAAGGGAGACGAGCCCTGGTCCCAAAAATGGGTCTGGCTTCGAATTCGAGCTTTTTTTTGGGCCTCAATTAAGTTAGCTTGCGTTGGATTTTTAATCCTGCTTCTGGCTCGCACACAAACCCCTGATTGGGGGGCGGCGATTTTGGGTCTTTCGACCCTTTTTGCTGTTCCTGTCTTGGGCGGAGTTTTTTGGGCGCGAACAAATCGGGATACCGCCAAGCGCGCGAGGTAGTGACGTATGCACGGTGAACATTCTTTTACTTGGCTCTCTTTGATTCCGGGCCTCAGCACGCTTCCTAACCACATTGTGATGGGAACGCTCTTGGCTGTAACCCTGGTTCTCACCACGCTCGTGGCACGCGCGCAGCTGATTCGCGCGATGAATGAGCCAGAGGGTGCCATGGTTCCCGAGGAGAAGCTCACGTATCGCAATTTCTTTGAGATCGTCGCTGAGCAGATCTACAAGTTCACCGAATCGGTCATCGGTCATCACGATACGCCGACGTACTTTCCGATGATCGGAACGCTTTTTGTCTATATTTTCTCGTGCAACATTATCGGGCTGGTCCCGGGACTGTTGCCACCGACGGACAACATGAACACAACGCTGGCGTTGGGCGTGTTCGTGTTTCTTTATTACAATTACGCGGGCATTCGCGCTAACGGCGCGGCGTACTTCAAGCACTTCTTGGGCCCTGTGGCGTTCTTGGCGCCGCTGATGCTCGTCATTGAGATCGCATCCCACGTTTTCAGACCCCTGTCGCTGGCGCTTCGTTTGCGCGGCAACATCATGGGCGATCACATCGTCCTGGGGGCCTTCAGCAGTTTGGTTCCTTACCTCCTTCCCATGGTTTTCATGGCGCTTGGGGTGTTTGTGGCCTTTATTCAGGCCTTCGTCTTTTGTTTGATGACGATGGTCTATATCTCGATGTCAACAGCTCACGATCACTAATGTAGAAAGGCAAAACACTATGACAAAGCTGCGTGGAATGATGATGATGTTGGTTGCACTGGTAGCGAGCCTGGGCGTATCCGCCGTGGCCTTCGCTAGCGACGCCGCAGGCGCGGTGGCAGGCGGAGCGTCCTTGACGGGCGTCGGCGCTGCGATCGCTCTGGGTATCGCAGCTCTCGGAGGCGCTCTGGGACAAGCCCGCGTGGCCGCCGCAGCGCTCGAAGGCATCGGCCGTAACCCGGCTGCAGCAGGCAAGGTTTTCGTGCCGATGATTATCGGTTTGGCTCTGATCGAATCGCTGGTTCTCTATGCGTTCGTCATCGCCATCATGAAGGCATAATCGACTTATTTTGGTCGATCGATTTTAGGGGCAGCACTCTTCGGGGTGCTGCCCTTTTTCGTTTCAAGGCTTAAGGTAAGGCCGCAGGTATCTTCCCGTGTGGCTTTGCTCGTGAGCAGCGACCTGCTCAGGTGTTCCCTGGGCGACGATTTTTCCGCCATTCACTCCGCCCTCAGGTCCCATGTCAATCACGTGATCGGCGACTTTGATGATGTCCAAGTTGTGCTCGATCACAATGACGGTGTTGCCTTGGTCTACGAGTGTTTGAAGGATGGAGAGCAGTTTTTTGACATCGTCGAAATGAAGGCCCGTGGAAGGCTCATCCAAGATGTAAACGGTTTTCCCCGTACCACGGCGCGCGAGCTCCTTAGCAAGCTTCATGCGCTGGGCTTCGCCGCCGGAGAGCGTGGTGGCGCTCTGACCTAAGCCCAAATAGCCCAGGCCGACGTCGTTTAAAATCTTGAGCTTGGTTTTAATCGCAGGAATCGCCTCAAAGAAATCCAGCGCTTCGGCGCCGGTCATGTCCAGGACCTCTGAGATGGACTTTCCTTTGTAGCGAATCTCCAGCGTGTCGCGGTTATAGCGCTTGCCCTTGCAGACTTCGCAGGTCACGAAAACATCCGGCAGAAAGTGCATTTCGACTTTGGTGAGCCCATCGCCTTGGCAGGCCTCGCATCGGCCGCCCTTGACGTTGAAGCTAAAGCGCCCCGGAGTGAAGCCGCGAATCTGGGCTTCCGGCAAGTGAGCGAAAAGATCCCGGAGTCGCGAGGTTAGACCTGGCGTTCTGCCGATCGGGCTTTGGTCGATGTCGATCACCTTGTCGATGAGCTCAATGCCGCGGAAGGAGCGCACGCCTGGATCCGGGGTTTTGACCCGGTAGACTTCGCGCGCAAGCAATCGGTAAAGCGTATCCAAGATGAGCGTGGATTTGCCGCTACCTGAGACTCCCGTGATGCAGCTCAAGACGCCCAACGGCACGTCGACGCTGACTTCCTGCAAATTGTTTTGATTTGCCCCTTCGATTCGAAGCACGCGGCTAGGATCAATGGGGCGACGAGACTTGGGCAGCTCAATGGCAAGCTCACCGCGCAGGTAGCGGCCAGTGAGGCTCTTGGGGCTTGCTAGGATGTCGCTGAGCACTCCCTCAGCAACGATCTCGCCGCCTTGAGTTCCTGCGCCTGGCCCTAAGTCCACCACCCAGTCGGCTTTTTCGATCGTGTCGCGATCATGCTCTACGACGAGCACGGTGTTGCCCATGTCCCTGAGCTGAGTGAGTGTTTGGATGAGTTTGTCGTTATCGCGCTGGTGCAGTCCGATGCTGGGCTCATCCAGCACATAGATGACGCCAACGAGCTTGCTTCCGATCTGGGTTGCGAGTCGGATGCGCTGAGATTCGCCGCCAGAAAGCGTTTGCGCGGAGCGGGCAAGCGAGAGGTAACCCACCCCCACTTCGTTGAGAAAGCCCACGCGCTCGCGAATCTCCTTGAGCACGCGCTCGCCGATCATCAATTCGCGCTCGGAGAGCGAAAGAGAGGCAAAAAAACCGTCGAGTTCCGAAAAAGACTTCGCGCAAAGCTGCGAGATGCTGAGCCCCGCGAGCCTAAAGAAGCGGCTTTCTTTTCGGAGGCGCTCACCTAAGCAAAAAGGACAAGGCGCCGTCTCAGGCGTCGCATCCGAAGGAAGTGAGAATAGATCAGCCGTCTCCTCCTCGTCCGTCTCTTGCGAGAGGGCCTGCGCCGAAGGGTCGATGCCTAGGCCCTCGCACTCAGGGCATGCGCCCATGGGGCTATTGAAGGAAAACGTCCTAGGCTCTGGTGACGGATAGCTAATGGCGCAATCCACGCAGGCAAACTTCTCGGAGAGCAAGGTTTCGGTCGTTTGCGAGCCCTTGATCTGCTCGAGAATGAGCTGACCTTCGCCGAGCTTAAGCGCAAGCTCCACGGAGTCGCTCACGCGGGTGGCCATCTGGGCGCGATCCCCCTTGAGGATCAGCCGATCGACATAGACATCAATGTCATGCTTTCGGCTCTTATCTAGGGCGATGTCCTGCGAGAGGTCTAGCACCTCGCCGTCAATCCTAACGCGCACGAAGCCGCGCGAACGAAGCTGCAGCAGCTCCTTTTGATGCTCGCCTTTTCGACCGCGGATAACGGGCGAGAGAATCGAGAGCTTGGCGCCCTCCTCAAGCGAGAGGATCTGGTCGACGATTTGTTGCGGGGATTGAGAACGAATGGGTTTTCCGCAGTTCCAACAAAAGGGCTTTGATAGCCTGGCGTAAAGCAGCCTGAGGTAATCGTAAATCTCTGTGACCGTTCCCACCGTGGAGCGCGGATTGTAGCTCGTTGTCTTTTGCTCAATGGAGATCGTGGGGCTTAGGCCTGAGATGGACTCAACCTCGGGCTTTCCCATTTGCTCCAGAAACTGGCGTGCGTAAGCCGAAAGACTCTCGACGTAACGACGCTGTCCTTCGGCGTAAATCGTATCAAAGGCGAGCGATGATTTTCCGGAGCCTGATGGGCCAGTGAGAACGACGAGCTTGTCGCGCGGGAGCTTGGCCGAAATGTTCTTGAGGTTGTGGACCTTGGCGCCCTTTACAAATATCCACTCGTCGTTGTCGCGCGCGTCCGTGCGTGCGCTAGTGCGCGTTTTGGAGGCCATTGAGTGTGGAGGAAGTATCAATGTGCCGAAGACGAGTCCATCGAAATGGGGGCATGCCCGATCGCTTGGGCGGCCTCACGAATGGCCGCCTGCACGCGGTCTCGGATCTCATTCATCCGTTGGGCGTTGGAGGCCTCAAAGCGAAGGACAAGCACGGGTTGGGTATTGGATGCACGTACCAAGCCCCAGCCATCGCCAAAGTCGATCCTAACGCCATCGATGTCGTTGATTTTTTGACCCAGGGTCGAAAGCCTGCGCTTGGTCTCCTGAACGAGAGAGAATTTCTTTTCCTCCTCGCAATCCAATCGGATCTCAGGGGTGGCAACCGTCTTCGGAAGATCCGAAAGAAGGGAGGAAAGCGGCCCTTTCTCGCGCGAAGTGATCTCAAATACGCGCATGCCGGCGTAAATCGCGTCATCAAACCCAAAGTAGCGGTCGGCAAAGAAGATGTGGCCCGACATCTCGCCTGCGAGCTGGGCGCCGGTTTCTTTCATCTTAGTTTTAATGAGCGAGTGACCGGTTTTCCACATGATGGGCTTACCGCCGTGCTGGGCGATGTCGTCATACAAGCGGTAACTGGACTTCACTTCAGAGATGATCGTGGCGCCGGGTTTTTCCCTGAGCACATCGCGCGCAAGCAGCGTGAGGATCTCGTCGCCAAAGAGTACGCCGCCTTTTTCGTCCACTAAGCCGATGCGGTCCGAATCGCCGTCAAAGGCCAGGCCGAAGTCCGCTTTTTCGTGCTTCACCGCGGCAATAAGGTCCTTGAGATTGCTTACGACCGTGGGATCGGGATGATGGTTGGGAAAACGACCGTCAAGCTCGCAATAAAGCTCAACGACTTGAGCGCCAAGCCTTCGAAAGAGCTCAGGGGCCACGGTGCTTGCCGTTCCGTTGCCGGCATCAATGACGATTTTCTTGCTCTGAAGCCCGCGAGCGTTCTTAACTAGATGCTCCCAATAATCAGGAATGATCTCGTGCTCGCTCACCTTGCCCACGCCTTGCTTAGGCGCCGCCGGTGGGCGCGCTAAGACGCCCTCCATGACCGTGCGAAGCTCTTGAATCTGGGACCCGTGCAAGGTGTCCTTGCCTAGGCAGATCTTAAAGCCGTTGTAATCTCCCGGGTTGTGCGAACCGGTGATCATGATGCCACCGTCTAAACCCAGATGGAAAATCGAGAAGTACGTCAACGGCGTAGGGCAGACGCCCAAACTCACCACGTCGATTCCTTGAGAGGAAATTCCGCGGATCAACGCCTCGGCATATTTATCGCTCGTTAGCCTGCAGTCGCGACCAACGGAGACCAGGTGCTTGCCTCGGCCCTTGGTAGGAGCGGCGGCCAGAACGCGCTGGGCGTAAGCCTTTCCGAGAAGCTCGGCAAAGCCCGCATCAAAGTCCCGATCGGCGATGCCGCGGATGTCGTACTCTCGAAAAATGGAGGCTTTTAAAGGCGTGTTCATAAAAGTTCTATAGCCAAAGCGAGGGCCGATTGAAAGCTGGAAGGGTCAGCAAGGCCCTTGCCCACGATGTCAAAGGCAGTCCCGTGATCTACAGAGGTTCTTAGGATGGGTAGCCCTAGCGTCAGGTTAATCGTTCCGCCAAAATCGACCATCTTTACGGGGATAAGGCCTTGATCGTGATACAGCGCCACCACCGCATCGTGCTCTGGACGCCGCAGGTGCTGCGCAAAAAAGGTGTCCGCCGAATGAGGGCCCGTGAGCGTTGCGCTTCCGCCCAGGCGCTTTTGCAAGGCGCGGATCGTGGGCTCGATCACCCGGGATTCCTCAGAGCCAAAGAGGCCGCCTTCGCCGCAGTGGGGGTTCAGACCCAGAACGGCAATCTTGGGGCGTGGGATTTTCCACCAGCTTTGCAGGCTCGTCACGGTTTGGCTCACCGCGCGGGTGAGCGAGGAACGAGTAATGCCTGCGGAGACGGATTTGAGCGACGTATGGGTCGTCACGAGCGCGACGCGAAGCTTGGTATTAGCTAGCATCATGGTGACTTCGCGCGTTTTGCACGTTCGGGCCAAGAGCTCCGTATGGCCATCAAAGCGGTAGCCACCCAGGTGCATTCGTTTTTTATGAAGCGGACCCGTAACGAGTGCTTGAGCCCACCCGGAGTGCGTGAGCTGAGCGGCGCGCTCAACAGACCAGCCGGCTTGAAGACCCGCAAGTAGCTTTCCCTTGGGCGCATGTTCGGGGGCGGGAAGCACCCACAGCGGCTGTTCACCTGGCTGAGTCACGGGAATGTGGTCGAGGTCTTCAATTCGATTGAGCGTGATGACCTTGAGGCCCTGGCGCTCGAGGGCTTGTCTTGATCCTACGGCTGCCCTCAGGGTCCCCCGGTGTGATGAGTAACAATGGGGCTAGCTTGGAGACTGAGTGCCGAGAAGGGTCGGCTCGCCGGCCTTTCGGATGAAGGCCTTTTGTTTTTGTCTTTCGAGCCATAGCTGAACTTGATGTTGGTATTCGGAGGCCGCCAGTTGGTTGCGGATCTCTTCCTTAACGCGCGCAAACTGCTCGGAGTCGTCCGCAGATCGCGAGACCACGCGAAGCAAGTAATAGCCGCCCGCCTTGGGCCCGCCGACCACTTGGCTCACTTGCCCTTCGGCAAGTTTCACGACCGTGTCGCGCACCAAAGGGTTCATCTGATCTTCGGTGAGCGAGCCCAGATCGCCGCCCGAGGCGCGCGAGTCGTCATCGCTTACGCGCTTGGCTACTTCCGAAAAGGCCTCTCCGCCTTTAATCGCATCAAGCGCCCCCTGCGCGGCGTTTTTGGCTGCGTCCGGAGTTTTGTAAGTCTTCATCGATACGAAGATGACTTGAATGCGATGGGCGAGGTTGGCGCCCTTTTTCTTGGCGTACTTATTATTGAAAAACATTCGTACTTCGTCATCCGAGATGGCGATCTTGATGCGGATTTCGCGATCAATGAGGTCGCGCTTGCTCTTTCCGGCCCGCATCAGGGAACGATAGTCTTCCATCGTGAAGCCCTGTTCTTTGAGGGCTCCACGAAGGCCGTCTGGCGTGGACTTATTGGCCGAAAGGATCTGAGAAATCGCCTGATCAACGTCGCTGTCGGAGGCCGGAAAAGTCTGGGAGATCAGCGCCTCTTCGATCAGAAACTGCACGATTTCCGAATCTGAGGCCGAGCTTTGCTTTTGGGCAAGCGGCGTAAGCGAGAACAGAGGATCGATCTGCTGGCGAAGCTTCCAGGTTTCGCGAAAGCGAGAGATATCGGTCTTTAGAACCGTCTTGGCGTTTACGGAGGCTTCCACGCGGTCAAGCATCACCGGACCGGCAAAAGCGGCTGGCGTCAGAAGCAAGCACAGTAACGGTAAGAGTCGATGCATTGCCAAAGCCCGGCTACCTTCCCACGAAGCGGGTTGCGTGGACAAGCTCCTATTTTAGTAAGCTGGGGTTGGTTTGAACCTTGGCCTGAGCCCGGAGCTGGCCCATGTACTTCTCAAAAATCGCGGTGCGTTTTTCCTCAAATACGAAGCGCTTAACCAAAGCATGATCCGCTTCGTCCCACGAGCGAATCGCGGTGAGTTTAATGATGTGGTAGCCGAATTGGCTTCGAATGATGCTAGAGACTTTGCCCGGCGAGCGAAGCTTAAGCGCCGTGTCGTAATAGGTAGGGTCGAGCTTGTCTTTGTTTTGATAGTCGATGTCCCCGCCCATGGGAGCGGCAACGCCTTCGGAATAGCGCTGAGCGATTTCGGCAAACCCCATTTGACCGGGCTTGATAAACTCGTCGTAGATTTTTTGGATCTTCTCTTTGGCTTTCTTGTCTTCGGCTGCGGGGGCAGCAGGTCTGACGGCCACGAAGATATGGCTCGTGCGCACTTCGGGGAATTTCTCGTAGTGTGCCTTGGCCTCGGACTCCGAGACGTCAAGCTTCTCCATCTCCTTGCCCAGCTTTCGCTCGATGAGGGATTGGTAGAGCACCGTGTTCATGCGGTCGATGATCTCTGGGTCCTTGTCTAGGCCGAGTTTTTTCGCCTCTTGGATCGCGAGCTCGCGCTTAATCAAGTCATCCAGCAGCTTGGCTTTGTTGATGGGCTGAGTTTGAAAGAACTTGAGATTCTCTTGATACTTGCGCTCAAACTCATCGAGCGTGATGACGCGCGAATTGACTTTCGCCACCTCCGGCGACACAGCGAGCACGGTGGATGAGAGCAGGGCCAGGGTTCCTAAGAGTGGGGCATTCACTCCTTAAAATTAGCAGCGCCCCGGGGCTGTGTCACGCCGCAAGATTCTTGAGCAGCGACTCTAAATCCAGGTGCAGGTCTTTGAGTTCCTTATAGCGCCCCGCGATAACGAGTTTGGATTCGGGCGTGATTTGAAAACGCTTGGGCTGGGAGGCTAAAAGGGCGATCGCCTTTTCGGGTCGCAACGGGCTGTCGGATGCCGGAACGAGGGTTAGCTTTTCGGGGCCGACGGTAAGCGCTTCCACTCCGAAGTGCTTAAGCAGGATCTTCAGCCTGATGAGCCAGAGCAGGTTTTGCGCTTCTGGCGGAAGTGCCC
>JBGAWT010000308.1:0-2097 GCA_044227445.1 Bdellovibrionia bacterium
GCCTCAAGGGCCTAGGCCTAAAGATCGATCGCACCAAGAAGAAAGCCCCGGTCATGGTGATTTCGTATCGTTTTGACAGCGGCAAGCCCCTCATTCGGCGCAATATTCTATCGATCGATCTGCGCGATGAGTTTCATACCTATCGCGATCCCAGCTCGGGCGACGAGTACGACAAGGTCGTGATCACGAACAATGTCTTGGGCAACGAAATGCTCGCCTTCAAGCTCGATCCCGAGCCTAAGCAGCTCTATCCCGATGGGCACCCTGCCTTGCTGGCTCAAGACAAAGACGAACCCAGCAAGCGCGCTCCCGCGGCCAAGCCTAAGGGCGCTATCGTGGTGGCTCCGGATTCGGATGATCCCACAACGTTGGTTGGGGACGAAGAAGGCACGATTCAGCCTTTTTACATGGAGAAGAAGCGTCGCTCTCAGTGACCCTGCCAGAGCAATCTGACGCGAGTGGCGGCTTTCTTGAGCTCCGGCGCCAGTGCCTCGTCTGTTTCCAAAAGCTTGATGCCCTCGAATAGCCAGCGCGCGATCCAGGGTTGAGTCAGCGAGTAGAAGATCCTTCGGCCGTTGCGTCGGCGCTTGACCAGATTGCGGGTTCGCAGAATCGTGAGGTGCTGCGAAACCGTGCTTTGTGGCAGGTCCAGAAGCTGAACCAGTCCCTGCACGTCGATCTCAGTGTTGCGCAACTCCGCGATCATTCGGAATCGGTCGGGATGGGTGAGTGCTGAAATTCGTGAGCTGAGGTTCTCAGCAACTATTTTTCGAGCAGGCATAGGCTTTGGATGGGCCTATCACGGTTGTTTTTTATTCCATATCTATATATTCAGATAATTAGATATATATTACTTCGGGTCTTCTCAGAACCTGAGGTTGATCCGCCTTCACTTTCGTGGGAAAGCAACGTCTATGGCCGATAAGCAGACTTCCGGAAACGCGCAGAAATTCATTTTCAGCATGCACCGCTCAGCTCACCCCGGGGTATAAGGTGGGATACCTTGAGCAGGAACCCAAGTTAGATGACTCCAAGACCGTGCGCGAGAACGTCATGGACGGAATGGGAGCGCTTGCCAAGTGGATGAAGCGCTACGAGGAGATCACCAACGCGTTCTCCAATCCAGACATGGATCCGGATGAGATGACCAAGCTGCTCGAAGAGCAGGGCGACCTTCAGGAAAAAATCGAACACGCCGAGGGTTGGGATCTGGACCGCAAGCTTGAGATCGCCATGGACGCCCTGCGCCTGCCTCCGGGCGAATCGTCCGTCAAGCACCTCTCAGGTGGCGAGCGCCGCCGTGTGGCGCTTTGCCGGCTGCTGCTGGCTAAGCCTGACTTGCTGTTGCTCGACGAACCGACCAACCATTTGGATGCCGAGAGCGTAGGCTGGCTTGAGCTGTTCCTGCGCGATTACGCGGGCACTGTCGTAGCCGTCACGCACGATCGCTACTTCTTGGACAATATCGCAGGCTGGATCCTGGAGCTGGACCGCGGTCACGGCATTCCGTGGCAGGGCAATTACAGCTCGTGGCTGGATCAAAAACAAAAGCGCCTGGCTCAGGAAGAAAAGACCGAGACCAAGCGGCAAAAAACTCTGGAGCGCGAGCTCGAGTGGATCCGCATGTCGCCACGTGCGCGCCAAGCCAAGAGCAAGGCCCGCGTGAGCGCTTACGAAAAGCTTTTGGCCGAAGATCGTCCGGATAAAGAGCAGGAGATGGAAATCTACATTCCTTCGGGTCCTCGCTTAGGCGGCTTGGTGTTCGAAGGAAACAACATCTCCAAGGCTTACGGCGATAAATTGCTCATCGATAATTTCTCCTTCAACATTCCTGCAGGCTCGATCGTAGGCATCATCGGCGGCAACGGCGCTGGTAAGACGACGTTGTTCAGGATGCTCACGGGCCAAGAAAAGCCTGACTCTGGCACCCTTCGCGTAGGCGAGACGGTGAAAATGGCTTACGTCGATCAAGCGCGCGATGCACTCGATCCGGATAAGTCGGTCTGGGAAGTTATCTCCGACGGCAAGAACGAAGTCATCATGCTGGGCACACGGGAGGTTTCATCCCGAGCCTACTGCGCGCGCTTTAACTTCAGC
>JBGAWT010000036.1:0-18459 GCA_044227445.1 Bdellovibrionia bacterium
ACCCAGCGTGCATCTGTGATCGAAAGGGGAGAGAGCTGATGAAATTGAAACTGTGGTTCCGGCTCCCGAACAAGAGCGGCCTGGCTCTCGAACTGCAAAGAACCATCCTTGAGATCGCTGAGGTGCTCGATGAACGCGAGCTTCACTTCAGGGTGCTGGGCGGTCGAGAAGTCTCGAGCATGGGATCGAGCCAAAAGCAAAGTGATCGGCCCTTGAGTGCGGGCCAGCTCACGCGCGACGAGCAGCCAGGCCTCGGGTCTCGCCACGGGCATGATCTCGCCGCTGAGGCTTAGCTCTCCGCCGGCAATCCAAGTGCCGGATTCCAGCTGGAGGCTTCCTTGAGCATCCAGTACCGCCAGAGCCATGGCCAGATCGCTTTCGGTCCCTGTTTTCCGTAGGAAGCCGGGCGTGAGGTTGATCGTCACTCGCCTTCGCGCGAGCTTAAATCCAGCCGAAACGCAGGCGAGTCTCAGTCGCTCCTTGGCCTCGGCGACTTCGCGCGAGGCGGATCCGATAATTCGAATCTCAGGGAGGCCTGCGCTGAATTGTGCCTCGATCCATTGGAGACTGAGTTGTCCTTGAGGAGTTCTGAAAACGGCGCCGTAGCGATTGCGTGTGCTCATGGGAGCGGCATTGAGCAAGCGCGGTGCCAAGAGAGGGGACGGGACGAGTTCGGATCCTTTGCCCCGTGAAAAAGCCTGAAATGCGTAGTTTGCTCACCGATACGGGCAAGCTAGGCCCAGTCCGAAATCCAGTCGCTTGGTCCGGACTTAAGACGATGGAACGAGGCCCCGCGCTTTGAGCAGCCTCAAAGCCGAGTCATTGGCATACACGCTCGGAACGAAATTGATGAAGCCCGAGAGGTGCTTCATGAGCGTGTTGTCGCGCTCGACAAGCAAGGTCGGACGGCCCTGGCGGTCCACGACCTTCACAGGATCGCGCTCACGATAAAGGTTGTCGCTTGAGCGCTTCTTAACGATGTGACCTAAGCCCCGAGTGAACACGACGTCCTTCTCCGGGATATCGGCGAGCAGCCATTCCTTGCCCGTGCCATGCTTTTCGAGCACCCGCTCCATCTCTTCGACAAGCTCTCGGATTTGCACGATGAGGTGCTGTTTTTCCTGGTCGCTTCCGTCGGAGCGGATGATTCGGTGGGCGAAAAGGGGATGCGAAACCGTCTTAGGCGGTTTTCGATACAAGATCATCTCCGTGAGCTCCGAGACGCGGGGGTCCTCTATGAGCTTTTGGTAACGAACCTCTTGGCAACGGGTCATGAAATAGATGTCATTCCACCAAAAAAACCGCTCGTCGCGATCCTCCACCATGTTGAGGATGTCGTTGAACTGATAGAGGTGATCCGTATCCAAGAACGCCTGCGCGATGTGCGAGGACATGATGTCAAACTTAGCGGAGCCCGGATTTTTGATGATCTGGCTGTACCAGCTAAAGCGCGCGATGAGGAAGTCCTCCACGGCGTGCACCGCGTTTTCGCGAACTCCGAAGGCCACCTGTCCACCGCCCGCATCGTAGGTCGCGAGATTGGCTAAAATGTACTCTCGGTCAAACTGGCCGTACTTGATGCCCGTATAGTGCGCGTCGCGCATCAAGTAGTCCATGCGATCAGCGTCCAGATCCGAGTGCATGAGCTGGTTGGCGATGAGGTGCGGGCTTTCGCCCTTGATGATCTTGGAGATCATCTGAACGTCAAATCCGTAGTGCTCTAAGATCTGAGTGAGGCCACCATCGTAATTGGTGTTCTTGATGATGAACGAACCCAGGTGCTCGTGGGAGTTAGGGAGGTTTTTGAGGGATTTGCCTTTTCCTTTTTGCCCCGCGCGATCGCGCCGCGAATCGTTACCGTGGCGGATGTAGGCGTACTCGATGGCATGGCTAAACGGAAAGGTCCCGATATCGTGCAACAGCGCCGCGATCCTGAGGCTCTTGTGAAGCATGGCAGCCGGGTTCTTGGCGCGCGGGTCAAAGAGCTCGGTGTCCGGAACGGCTAGGCCTAAGGAGCGGATCATCTGATCCATCGAGTGCATGACACCGATGACGTGAGCAAATCGGTTATGCTCCGCGCCCGGGAAGATGTAGTTGGCGAAGCTCAGCTGCTTAATCCACCGCAACCTTTGGAAGAATGGTGAGTTGATGATCTTTTCTTCCCACTCGGTGATGGGAATGAACCCATAGAGGACGTCGTAGATCGTGCGCTTGCTTTTGAGAGGTCTTTGAGTCGGAGAAGGCATGCCAACCTCAGTTTAACCTGTGCCGCTCCGGGAAATACTAAAGATTTTGGTGCGCAGCGCGTTATATTCCCGAGTTGTTGGTTTTGCCCCGCGCTTGCGTAGGTCGTAGCCCACACACGTGGGCCCGCGATGAGTTGATTTGGATTTGAGCACTGGTCTGCCTTTTGCTTTTGGCGCGCGCAAAAGGAGTCCTCAGAATGAAACCATCAAGAATCACCGCGTGTTCAGGCGCGGCGTTAGTAACTGTACTGATCTTAAGCTCATGCGCTGACAATCCAGGCGCTCATACACAAAAGACCTCCCTGGGAGTCGACTCTCGAGGTTGGAATATCACCCAGCGTTGGACGGACGAGGCGAGAGGGGCGACGGCCGTAGACACCGAGATCCCCGAGGCTTTGCGCACTCAAAAGGAGAGGGAGTACGCCCAGTCCTCGCTCGTCTCGGTGCCCTCGATGAGCGAGTTCAATACGCAAGTTTTTCAGCTTCGCGGGTTGAAGGAATACGAAAGCACAGTGGTAGTGGCTCCTAAGATTTTCGCTTATGGCACGCAAGATAGCGGAAGGCTGATTCCGCGCGTGAATCGAGACGGAACCGTGACTCTGACTTTTAACGTCGCATTCACGGATGGGCTCTCAGACAAGATCCGAGGAGCGGATGATTCGCGTCGAATCGAGATGGGCGAGGGCTACTTGGTCAAGAACCTCGACGGCTTAAAGAGCTCCGTGACCAAGGCCCTGGGACGCGAGATGCAGGTGCGAGCGATGCCCGGCTGCGTAAAGGAGCTTGCGATCGTGGCTAGCGGAACGCATTACCCGGTCGATATCTCGGACCTGGCAAAGGCCCACCATTGTGCTCTCAATCAGCCGATCTCCGTCTCGCTTACCGTGAGTGAGGCAGAGGCGTGGCGCATTCTTCAGGAGGATCTGCATGCCAACCAAGCCGAAGTGCGTGGAGTGTGGGAAGTGGCTCTACCCGTGTCGCTTGCAAGGCTCCATGTGGAGTTGAACCGGAAAAAACTCTTCGAAGCGATCGAAGCCGAATTGGGCGTGAACGTTCCTTCGATCGTTGAATTGGATTTCAAGGCGAAGGTCCGAAAAGCGGTGCGCGCTCAAATGCTCAACATCACCATCGAAGGAGGAGAAAAGGACTTCGTCATCGACAAGCTCGTGCAGATGGCGATTCAGGAGTTCGCCTCGCAATTGGGCTCGGATGATCCCGCAGCCATGCCCGAATGCAAAGGCGGCTCGATCGTGTGCTTGAAGCTCAACTACGAGAACTCCCAAAAAAGCGACACACTGATGATGGATTACGAGCACCGAGCGACCTCGATGCGCGGCGAGCGTTTTGTGACTTGGGCCAAGCTTAAGCCTTTGATGGATCGCGAAGCGGAGTTTCAGATCGACAACGCAGACCATGCATGGACTGAGTTGGGGCTAACGGCTGCCGAGGGAGATATCCTGGAGATCCAGCCTCTAAAAACGCGCGTAGAGAGCAAGGCTTTCGCTTCGCCACAGTCCTCGCGCCTATCCAATCCCGTATGCGTTAAGCCCAGCGTGAAGATCGAGAACCGTTGCCATGTCGAGTGGCGGCCCATTGTTGAATCCGCGTTTTGCCTGTTCTATGCGCCTCTTTGTGTCCCGGTGCCTAAGCAGGTTTGCCAAAACGAAGTCGTGGGTCCGAGCTGCGACGAGTATCAGGATCGATACCAAGACGTAACCGCCTATGGCAGGCCTGTGCCTGAGATGGTCGAAGTGGACCAGTCTTCGGCCCAGCTTCCGCAGTTGTTCACCGGTCTTTTTCTGAAGTTCAACGATGGACAGAAGGAAGAGGAGTGCCCGCTCTCGGCTTTCGAGCGTACGGCTTACGGAAATCGAATCGCTGTGAGGCTAGCTAACTCTGCACAGTGCCAGATCTTCCCTGAAGGCCGTTCGGCCCCGATCGTGTCGATTGGAAATAAGATCAAGTTCACCTGGCGCGAGCGGGGCGGACGTGATGTCGTGGACTACACAGGCGCGCGCGTCGAACAAGCGGCCGAAATCGAGTACGTGCCTAAGGTTGACGTGGGCGGCAAGGTCGTCATCCGTGGCTACGGGTTTACGAGCCAGCCTGCGAGCACCGGGCTGTAGGCTTTCATAAAAAAGCGCTCCCTCAATCGGCGTCGCCAGTTTGGGTCGCCGTTGGGGGAGCTGCTTTGACGGGTTCTTTGAGCGGGTCTTCGAGTTTGTACTTCTTGGCGTACTGCTGGACCGCTTCTTTCGAAAATCTGTAAACTTCCAGGATCTGCGCCGGTGTGGGCGACTCCTCTGTGACGAGAATGGCGTCCGTAACCGAAGGGTGCTCTACGTACTTACCAAAGCAAGAGATCGCTTTTTTCATCTCTCGAATGAATTCGGCCTGGGCCTTGTAGGCCCTCACTTCACCGAAATATCCTTGGCCTTGATTGTTCACCTCAAAGGCTTTCCACAGGTCTGCCAGTTCCGATCGCTTTGCCTTGGATAGAGGAAGCTTTTGAATGGCCTCTAAGTTTCCATACTTTTTGAAGTCGACTTCCAATCCAGCTTTTTTGAGCGCCGCCTCGAAGTCACGGCTGGCTTGATAGGTTCTCTTTCGATTTTCGATTTGTACGGGGTCGGTGGCGTGCACGAGCTCATGGTGCAAGGCGATGAGCAGCGCCCCGACTTCCATCTTGGGGCTCGTAAGGACGAAACCCATCTTCTCGTCCCTCGGAACGAAGGCCGCGGCGGCTTTTTCGTGCAACTTGAGCGTCGGGTTGATCTCTAGCAGCTTGGGCGTCAGCGCGACGAACTCAAGCTCCCCCTTTTTAAGCAGCGTATCCATTCCTTCGAGCACGGGACGCGCACTGGGTGCCATTTCCAGAAGGCTTAAGAGATCGTTGAGCGAGTAGGACTCGGCGGGAGCGAGCAGCGAGATCTTGGTTGTCTTGCCATCCGGCTTTTTGAGCACGATGTTGCACGGCGGGCGGCTTTCGGCGGCCCAAAGGTCGGGGGTCAATAAGCAGAGCGAAAGGAGAGCTAAGAGCGAGCGACTCACCTAAGAAGGATCGCTTAAACGCGTACGGTGTTCAACCCGGCAAAAAGCTCCTGGATCTCGGCTTGAGTGAGGACTTTGGATTCCTTTTCGCCATACTTACGCGCTGCGAATTGCGAGCCTGCGGCTTCGCGATCGCCCGCCACGAGCGAGAAGGGAATCTTGGCCATCTGTGCTTCGCGGGTCTTGAGCCCCATCGATTCGTTGCGCTCGTCGATGTCTACGCGCAGGCCTGCAGCTTTAAGCTCAGCTGCAAACTTGCGGCAGTACTCGATGTGCGAATCCTTGATCGGAACCAAGCGTGCTTGCACGGGAGCCAACCAAAACGGAAATGCTCCCGCCGTGTGCTCGATGAGAACGCCCATGAAGCGCTCAATCGATCCCAGCACCGCGCGATGGATCATCACTGGGCGCTTCGAGGAGTTGTCGGCCGCCGTGTACTCGAGTTCAAAGCGCTCGGGCAGCGTGAAGTCCAGCTGAATGGTCGAGAGCTGCCATTCGCGCTTGAGCGCGTCTTTGACGATGAAGTCGATCTTAGGCCCATAGAACGCGCCGTCGCCCGGATTGACGGTATAAGGGCGGTCCAGTTTGTCGAGCGCGCCCTTGAGGGCGGATTCGGCCTGATCCCAAAGGGCATCGGAGCCCACGCGCTTTGCTGGGCGAGTGGATAAGAAGACCTTCACATCGGTGAACTTAAAAAGATCGTACGTCTTGAAGATCATCTCTGAGACGCGGCGGATCTCGTCTTCGATCTGCTCAGGCAGGCAAAAGACGTGGGCATCGTCTTGGCAGAAGGAGCGCACGCGGGTCAGCCCGTGGGTGACACCCGATTTCTCGTAACGGTGCAGGCGGCCGAAGTCCGCCATTCGCAAAGGCAGCTCGCGGTATGACCGCTTGCTCGTTCCGTAGATCAGACAGTGCGTGGGGCAGTTCATGGGCTTAACTGCGAACTCCCGCTCGTCGATATCGGTGAAGTACATATTGTCGACGTAGTTGTCGTAGTGACCGCTGGTCTTCCAAAGCTGCACGTCCAAAATCTGCGGCGTGATGACTTCGGTGTACTCATAAGGCCCGTACAGATCGCGGATGTACTGAACGAGGCGATTGTAAACCGTCGCGCCCTTAGGATGAAAAAACGGGCTAGCCGGTGCTTGGGGGTGGAAGCTAAAAAGATCGAGCTCCTTGCCCAACTTGCGGTGGTCGCGCTTCTTGGCCTCTTCGAGCATCGCCAGATATTCGTCCAGCTCAGCTTGCGACAAAAACGCTGCGCCGTAGATGCGCTGTAGCTGGGGGTTTTTTTCGCTTCCGCGCCAGTAGGCTCCGGCGATGGACATCAGTTTGAACGCCTTGATCTTGCCTGCGCGCTCTACGTGCGGTCCACGGCACAGATCCGTAAAGTCGCCTTCGACGTAAGACGAAACGGTCTTAGCCCCCGCGCCGTCGCGCAGGTTCTCGATGATCTCGACTTTAAAAGGCTGGCCTAGTTTCTTGAACATCGCCAAAGCTTCGTCCACCGAGTGCTCCTGGCGAACGAATGGCGCATTAGCCTGGATGATCTTCTTCATCTCGGCTTCGATCTTAGGCAGGTCCTCTGGCGTGAGTTTCACGTCCAGGTCGACGTCGTAGTAAAAACCGTTTTCGACCGTGGGGCCGATGCCGAACTTCGCTTGGGGCCAGATCTTTTGAATGGCGTGCGCCATGATGTGGGCGCAGGAGTGGCGGATGGTTTCGACCTCAGAATGGATCTCAGGTTCGTCAAAGTCAGCGAGGTTGGGCTTTTGCGAGGACATGGGTTGTGCGTATCACTGAGGCGGGTAGCCGCTCAAGCTAGTTTGACGAAAGGCGCTTGTACGTCGTTTCTTCAACAACCGTCTCTTGACCTGGCTTGGTGCGCTCTAAGGTCACGACTAGGTCAGCGCTTTCGGTGAGGCGAAAGGTGCGCTTGACCATGCCTCGGACCTTTTCTTCGGTTCCGGGGTTCCAGTCTTCGGTGACGACCAAGGAGGTAGAGTCGATTGCGGAGTTCTTGTACATATTCCAGCCCCGGCTGGGGTTGGTGTTGGCTTAGGTCGTGCCGACATCGATGTCCTCGCGCGTGCGCTCGCCCTTGTGGGACTCGATCACGACGATGAGTTTGCAGTCGACCTGAATGATCTCCATCTTGGGAGTCGGGTAGGAATCCAGCGTTTCGGCCAAAGCCTCATAGGCGCCTGAGAGCTGCACGCAAGGAGCGGTGACCTTCTCGGCTACAGTCGCGGAGGCTTCAGCAGAAACGGAGGTTTCTTCGCCAGCTGCTGGGGTGCTGTCCGTGGAGGTCGTAGATGCAGAGGCTTTTTGAGGGCCTGGCATAGGCTGATGCCTAACGGGCGCGCAGCTTGAAATGAAAACCGAAATTGCCACGCCAAGAGCGGCGCCCACGATGAATTCCAGGCTGTGTTGTAAGATTCTTTTCATTTGCATGGTGCACTCCACTAACGGGCCATGCCTTATCAGTCTAGGGGTAAGTTGTAAAGTAATTTTGTCAGGTATTTTGAAAGGGCTTCAAGGTCCTGACTGCTGAATGGCCTGGCCAAAGGCCTCGGGGTTTTCCCTAATCCATTTTACCTGCTTGCGGGCCTCTTCCAAGGGTACCCACGCCCGCTCGACGCTATCTTCCTCGACCTTAAACTCCCCCAAGGACTCAACCTTGGCAGTGTAAAACAGCTGATAGCTTGTGGGGTGAGGGTAGCGATATCCGTCTGGCTTCGCTCCCAGCAGCTCGATTCGCTGGTGACCTAAGAGCTTAAGCGCCCCGATCTTCGCGGCGGTTTCTTCAAATACCTCACGCTGGGCCGCCACATCGGGGGTTTCGCCCGCTTCGATATGTCCTCCGGGCAAGTCCCAGCCTCGCGTTCGGTGCCGGGAGAGCAGGACCTTCCCGTCTTGAATGATCACCGCATAGGCGCTGGTCGTGAGAAGAGCAATCGGCGCATCGAGTCCTGCCACCCACTTCACGCGGTTAGGAAGGGGCAGCCACGAAACATCCTTCTGTTCGCCTGCCTCGGTCGCGTACTCGACAAAGACAAAGTGAACTTCGTCAAAGTAGTCCTGCTTGGCCCATTCCTTTAGGGCATCTCTTAGTGCGGGAGGTCGTCGCTCGATTGCTTGATAGAGCGACTCGCGCGGTCGAGCAGATTCGACCAGCCGTCGTGCTTCGCGCCAATCGAGTGCGGGTAAAGTGGCCACGCGTTTTTCGGGCGAGCTAGGTTCCCAGGGCTTGGGTCGCAGGTTTTCCGAGAAAAACACCAAATCCCTGCGATTGAGGTCGATGCCCAGGCGCGGGATTGGAATGCCTCCTTGCCTCACGCGATGTTCGATGTTGCGGGCATTTTGTTTAGGATCGAGCGACACGAACACCAAGGCCTCAGTCCAGTAGCCTGCGGCCCTTGCGGCGACGAGGTCATCAGCTCTGAGAATCGTGCCGTTGACCTTGTCGTCGAGCACGGAGTGCCCGGCGCCGAACAATCCGCCGCGCAGCTTGATCATGTCGCGAATTCCGCGGTCCAAAACTTGGGGAGCGAACAGATGGTCGGGATCGATAGGATCTGGCTCGACCGATTTACCATCGATCTCTAGGCGTTTGCCCTGGGCTTTGAGTCTTTTGAGGATGAGCTGTCGGATGTCATCGGAGCTAATGAGCTTCCAGTTCTTGTCTTGCGCCAGCGCAGCCCGCGCCCAAGTCGTCTTGCCTGAGCCTGGTGCGCCCACGAGTTGAATATAACGTGGACGGGGTCTGCCGTCTGGATCCTTGCGCCGAAGCTCGCCAAAGTACTGCGTGGAGGTCAGACCGTCTTCGGTTTTGAGATTGGTCTCCAGAGCTGATTTGCAAGGATCGGCCTCGCTAGCATGTGCGAGCTCAAGGCACAGCAGAGTTGCCCATGCAGCTGCCAGGTTCCTCAGCCCAGTCTTCATGTACGGGTGGGTATTGTTTCTGACTTAATTTGTCAACATTTATTCAGAATGCGAGGGCAAGCGGTTAAAACCAAAGAGCCAACGATGCGCTCCAATGCAGCTGCAGGTATCCATTGCCAAATCCTAGGGTGAGCACAGTCAGGCGGTTTTCCAATTCCAATCGATTCCAAAGCGAAAAGCCCAGTACCCCTCCGAAAGGAACGCGCAAGTTGGGACCAGGAGCTGCCCACGTGGGTTCGGCTCCCCAGTACATCGCCCGTGGCGCGCCGAACTCCAGCCAAGTCTCTAGCAAAAGCGAGATCCACATCCACCTCCAGGGCTGCAGTCGTGGCGCTACGCCTAAGACGCCCGTTACCGCAACCGGCGTGGTCTCGCGCCTGAGTTCGGCAACCCAAGCCAGATGGCTGTCCAAAGCAAGCCAATGCGAGATGTGCCAGCGAGAGTTCACGCGTACGAAAGGACTCCAATTGAAGTTTTGCGTTTGGCTCGTCGTTGCGCCCAACACGTTGAGCGTAGCGGCGAGCTCTTGCTCGGCGGTCCTGAAAAATCGCCAGCGCAACTCTATGGGAATGGGAAGCCAAACCAAGGTAAGGTCGTCATTCACTCCATATTCAAAGGCCAACGGAAACCAACTCCAGCTCTGAGCGTTGGACAAAAAACTCCAAACCTTCCACTCGCCCATTGAGTCTGGCAATGTAAGAGGACGCTCTACGCTTGCCTGGGCCCATTTCGAAAACGGGTCGGGTGAGGGTTCCGAGCGGGCTGTCGCAGGGAGCAGCACGAACCCGCAGGTCATGATGAACAAGCGTATCCTCGCCATTGCTCCTAGAATAGCGCGCGTCAGTCTCGCGGTGGGGCTATTTCTATCGGTTAAGATCCCGCTCGCCGCGACCCCTTTGAGTGCGCACGTGTACTTTGGGCCAGCAAGCCCAACGGCTTTGCTCGACGTGGTCAAGGCACGCGGGGTTCAATTCGAGCCTTTTTTCCAATTCAGCTTGGGAGGAGCCTGGCAGTTCGCAAGCCTCGGCCCGTATTTTGGGTCAGGCATCGAAGCGACGCTTACTAAGCATACCGAGAGTTGGGATTTGTTTTCCGCGAGCTCGGCTCTTTGGATTCGCTGGACGCTGCTTCCGTGGAGCCGTTGGGTCCGAAGCGGCTTCAAGGCGGGAGCTGGTCTTTCGTACGCAACGGATTACTTGGTTGCCGAAACGGCTCACATCGCGCGATCCTCCAAGTTGCTCTTTCATGTGATTTTGGAATTTGACGTTTTCCCTTTCGGGGAGTTGCCCTGGGGCTTCTTGCTTCGAGTGCATCACCGGTCGGGGATTTTCGGATTGTTCGAGGGCGTGGTGGGTGGGTCGGATTTTATCTGCCTTGGATTGAGGTTTGCTTACTAACGTTCGCTTTGAATCCACTGGATCCAAGGCTTGGACAGCGGCGCCCATCCCGGCACATCGGGGTGTCCATCGAGGTGCGCCCCGGGCTTGCGCACGAGGTAGCTCTGGTCGGGGGCGTTGAGCGTCGTGCGAACGAGAGAGCGTAGGCAATTCTCCTGTGCGTCGCCCCCTCCGGATTCCAGAGTTGAGTCAGCCACCATACGGAACCGCGCAAAGGCGGCGTCCGAGCTTGAGCCGTGGCAGGTCATGCAATTGGCTTTCATGCCGGGCCACACGAGCGTTCTGAAACCTTCGATATTCTTGCAGCCCGTGACGGCGCTTGTCTCGAGGCGATCAAATCCGATTTGGATCTTGTCTCCTGTAGCCTGCTCTTGAATGATCAGCAGGTTGTTGGGGCTGAGGTACGGAAACGGCAGATTGACCGGATTTGAAGTCGACGGAGGCGTGAAGGATGCGGGTGGAACGACGGAGTCGATGTCCACATAGTCGTTGGCATTTGGATCCACCTTACCGTTCAAGATCACTCTCACGCTTTGGACGCGCACTCCGGATTGCGAGGTGGCGATTTGCGGCCTGCGAATGCGGTAGGTTCCGGGAGATGAGGTGGTGCGTGGCGAGAGCTGCTGAATTTCGACAATGAACAGAACGCCGTCGAGCGCGGGGTCGTGAGGCGTGTTGGCGTCCATCTTGAAACGCATCGTGGTGTAGGAGGTTCCCGAGTAATCGGTGATGTCAGCGGGTATTACGAGCGCTTGGGTCTGGATGTTTCCGGAGCTAGCGACTACCGCACCGCCGCCGCCTTTTTTCTCGGCGTTGGCCCAAGCTTTGAGCAGCTCGAGGAGTTCCTTGCCGTCCGTGGAGCATGCGCTGCCGCAATGGCTATCGCGCACTTTGCGCATGAACACGGAAGTCGAAGGATCAGCGAAAGAAGCTAAGGGTTTTGCTACGCCATAGGCTTCGTCCACATTGGAAGCCGCGAACATCGGTGCTTGTGAAACGCCGTGGCAGCTCGCGCAGTTGCGCCTGAAGTAAGGATGAACCTGGGTGCGAAACACATCTCCCAAGCTGCCCATGGCAGCAGAACTAGACGTACGAGCGCCTTTGGCACCTCGTTGCTTGTCGAGCTGGAAGCAGGAGCTGGTGCTCAAGACGAGCGCCAGCAGCCCAATCATAACCCCGTATTTCACACGTACCCCGCTACTTCCATTGTAGTGACCAGGACAACACAATCGAAAGTGTGTCGGATCGGACACAACTAGGCGCGTGAATCCCCGTTCCCTAGAATTAAAGGTAGGGGAAAACTTGGGTTTGAACACGGGGAAGCGTCGATATCATTATAGTACCTGTGCGTTGGCTCTGCTGGCGCTCAGCCTTGTGTTGCCCGGATGCAACGTCATCCGCGTGTTCCTTCCCGGCAAAGCTAAGATCTCTATCGATCAAGACGCCAATAGCGGGTCCTTGGGTCGCTCAACGGGCGACCAGCTTTTCGTCAGGCTTAAGGAAATCTGGCCCGACCTCAATAACTCGGGCGTGGAATATGGATTTTCGGGCCCCGGCTCCTCAGGGCTGCTTGCCGTGATTAGCGGCGACTCCCGCACTACGGATCCGCTTTCGCAGATCGTGTTTCGGGATTGGATTTCGAATGCGTGCCGAGCGACGCAGACTCCTAGCGCGAGCTACGCTTTTGGTGGGGCAAAAAAGATCTGGGAGATCGATCCTGACGACGTGCTGATGTCGAGCGAGTCATTGCCGACGGACGAAGCTCAGCGCATTGCCTTTGTCACGGCTCGCAAGGTTTGGCTTTATCCGTACGCCGTTAATTCGCCTGAGGTTCAGCAGCTCGCGCAGCTTTATCGTGACTTGCTGAACGTACCTGAGGGCGGCGACAAGAAGCTCGAGGCCGAAGTGGGCGTTTGCATCGCGGCTTTCATGGCCCCTCAGTTTTGGATCGGCAACCCAGGACCAGAGGACATGATCCGTCGTGTGGCGCTTCACCTGGGCCGAAGAGTGCCGGACTTTGACGAGTTCGAAGAGTTCCGAAGCGGACGCCTGACGATCGAGCGCTACGCTCGCCGCATCCAATCCGAAGAAGGTTACAAGGTCGCCGTAAAGACCTGGCACCAGGAGTCCTTAGGACTCAGGCCTTTTGACGGATCCATTGTCGATCGCAACGAGATGATCCGCGACTATCGCGAGGCGGGCGGAAGTTCGGCATCGGCGTTTCAAGTATGGATGGGCTCGGGCCCCGACCCGTGGGGTTATAAATTTTACAAGAAATCATTCCTAAGACTTGGCGGCCTCTTGGGCGGTGTGCGGACTTTGGCGGATGTAGGGGAATACAATGACGATTCCTCGTGGTGCGTGAGTGCGGATGTTGTGAATGCTCCGGATGAGCAAGCCTTCGACCCACGCACGACAATGATTCTTTGGGAACATTTTTTGCCGACCAAAAACCGGTGGGAGACGGTGGGCGCCTGGGTGCGAGATGGATTCCAAGCTCAGTATCGAAATGAAGTCGTCGTCGCCAATGGCTCTTTGGGCGGTGCGGATTCTTTCAACACGCTTTGCAAAAGGTATGACGATTCGATGTCAGACGGGCTTTGGCATCAATGTGCAGGCCGCATGACCAATCCTCTTTCGCAAACCGGATGGACTCAGACGGGCGTCGAAGACATCACCGAAGCGAGCCCATCGACCGAAAACATCGAGGGTGATGCTACCTACGCTTACACAACGGATCCCTACGACATTGAAGACCAAAAAGGTGCTAAGTCCAAGCACGTCAACCAGCTTGCGGGCGTCAGGCTTTCTTATGATTCAGTTCCCTCGGGTAGGTTTAAGTACCTCCATCGAAGGGTGAGGCGATTTTCTCCACGAGGTGAACAAGACGGAGTGAGTTCTTTGAAGCTGTGGTACTCGGAGCGCCCAACTCGAGTCTGCAACACCGTTTCGAGATTCCATCTTTCTTGTTCCTATCGCGCCGGTGCGGCCGAACTGTATCAAGATGATGGTCTTCCTTGGAATGGGTCGCTTCGATCCTTTAAGCACTCTTATGTTGCATACTCATTGATGCATCCTACGGCTCTCGCTCAGGTCCGTTGCGGTCAGCCCAATCCATCGGCGATGGACGAAGAAAATGGATATCCCAAAGGCTACTCCTCTCTTTCGGCTAACGAACAGGTTCAGGTCAACCAAACCCAAACCTCGGGGTTCTTCGTAGGATTTTCGGGTGGGCATGGAGAGAATCTCAGTTTCGATGTCGACTATCCCGAGGGGCAGGCGATCGTTCGGCTCAGTACCGACCTTCAAAACGAAGCCTACAATTTAATCGATTACATTATCTCACGTCCCGAGGGCGAGGATGATTACTCACTCCTGGTGACTGCGGATTTCACGTTCGCACGAAAAGAATACGAGCTGATGCTCAAATCTCAGGGCCGCTATCTTCCTGCCTATCCTCCAGGTTACACACCCATTAGTCAGGGAGGCGGAAGCTTTACGCAAACTCATTGGGCCAGCCCCCTTAGGGGCCGTGGAGCGGGGGGCATCTCCATTCCGCCTCTGCCGTTTCTCCACCGGATTAATGCGTCTGAGATGAAGCCTATACCGATCAATTGGATTCAGAACGCATTGCCCGCGATCAAGGACCACTGGCTGGGCGCGCAACGATCGATATACCGACCATGCTCCGGAGCAATTACAAGTCGCGACAAGAACGATCTCGCAGAACCTGCCTGTCGGCGGCAAAGTTCATGCCCCCAAAGACGCTTTCGGGCGTGCTGACCATGCCAGCCTTTTTGACGCCCGTGTCTTCTTCGATGCGTACCGTCTCGGCGCGCGTCTTTGAGCGCCTGCTTTGCGGAAATCCGGCCATCTTCATCCCCGAAGGTGGCCAAATAGCTTTGCATAAGTCTCACATGCTGACGAAAGAGACCGCCGCCGGTCAGCATCTGGACGAGAGCAAGGGTTGCTTTAGCTGCCATGTCAATATGGACCCGTTGGCTAAGATCTTCTCGTACAACTTTCCTAAGTATGTTGGTGGTTCGGGAGGCGAGTACTATGCGATGCAAGGCGAACTGGGCGGCGTGAGCTTTGAATTGGGACACGGTTATATTTACGGGCTTTCGCCTGGACTCAAGCAATCCACCGGAGCGTTCTTGGGCGAAGAAGTTACTGGCATTAAAGAGCTTGGTCAGAAAATCGCCAAAGCGGATCTTTTTTACAGCTGCGGTGTTCAGCGTGCGTTTGAAAATATTTACGGGCGCCCCATTCGGTTTGACGAGGCGGATTTCGTCAAGAGCGTGAAGGACCGTTTCAAGGCTCATCGAAGCTACAACAAGATGGTTCGTGAGTTGGTGACTGGACCCACCTTTGAAGGGAAGAATTGAGGCGATTTATGTCTAAATACTTCCAAAACTCGCGGCGTAAATTCCTGCAGCAAACGATGACGAGTCTCGCTGCAATCGCTGCTGCGGAGTCCGGAGTAAGACCTGCGATAGCCGCTACGGGGCGTCGTCGCCACCTCATCAACATCGTTGTTGAGGAAGGGTGGAACTCGCATTGGTTCCACAATCATTTTCCGAAAGTCGATTTGAGCGCAGCGCCCGCTGATATTCAGAAAGCTCGCCTCTACACGACGCTCGCTCCTGAGGGTACAGGCTCTCATCCCAACGGTTTACAGCTCGGATATGCGGGACGCGCGCTTTACGATAACAAGGATATCGATTCGATGCTGGTGTGGCGAGGCCTGGAGCCGGCGGCAGGCCACAAGTTAGGCAACAAGCTGCTTCAACATGGCGGGCCTTCGCAATACGCACTCTCGTACACCTCAGTGGTTGCCATGGGTCTAGCTCAAGAGATGGTGCGGCCTCTTCACTATGTGAAAGTCGCGGGTTCTCCTACGAGTCTTTATACCAACATGGGAATGGCCTCGGGATTCGCGGTTCCTGTTTGCATCGCTGATCACTCAGCCTTTAAGCGTCTGACGACGGTAAGTGGGTCGGATGTTGGGTCTTCGCGCCGAGACCTCATCTCCTCTACGATCTCCAAATTGGCCAATTCGGCTGCCAATGGAGCTGTAAGCTTTAAGCAGAGTCAAAACCTCTTTAAGGGCTTCTTGAATTCTTATCAGTCAGCGGCCCTCGTGAACGGCGGAGGGATGGCGGATTCGGTGGAGTTCAAATCCATCTGGCATCGTTACTGCCTGAACGTCGCCAATGCCATTCGGGATATCTTGCACTCGTCTCGGCAAGTGGCCGATCCGATGACTGGACTGGATACGACGGGAGAAGCTCGCGGGTTGACGTCGGCCTCCACGATAACGGCTCGCGGAGGGGTCAGCGCTGAAGCGATTGACGCCTTTATCAAGGCGCTCATGGATGTGAATCATGCCGATCCGACCAAGCAGATCATGGACGTCGCTTCGAGCTCCGATGCGCTCATGGGACTGAAGCAGGGCGCCTTTGGCGCAGCGATGGCCGAATTTCTGATCAAGAAAAACCTTTCGGCAGTTGTTGAGCTGGGTCTCCCTTCGATCGACGCGCACGACTTTGATGACGAAGAATTGATTCACACCACGATCACGTTTGGGATGTTTAGGGAGCTCGTTCGTGGGCTCAAGGCTCTTCCGGGCGAGGGCTCGGCATCCCTTTTGGATCTCACGACCATGATCATGCACACGGAGTTTGACCGCCAGCCATGGCTTTCAGTCGCTACGCCTGGGTATTGGTACCGTCCAGGCACCAACCACGGAAGCACCGCAAGCATCATGATCGCAGGTGGCCAGGGCTTTAAGACCGGCCAAGTGATCGGCGATATTAAGGATGCGCCGGGAGCTTACGGAAAGTACGCGGCGTTCACTAATAACGGTTACGGCGGGCCGATCTCCATCGACCCGCGCACGGGAGCCCCTTCGACTAGCGGCTCCGTTCCTAGTACTAAGAGCCTGTTTCCCACGGTGCTTGCGGCCTTCGGCATCGAAGTGCCCATCAGTCAAATCTCCGACTTCGTCGCTGTTCGCGGCGTGCTCAAATAGCTCGGGTTGTGGTAGACCGCCCCCATGGAATTTGGAATGCGTCCAGCCACGGACGATGATCTTAGGCCCATCGCTGAGATGGAAAAGCATTTTCAGCCCTCGCCCTGGGGCGTCGAGCAGCTTGCTGCGGAATTCGAAAAGCCCTATTCGCGTGTTTGGGTCCTCACTGACGAAGAGACGGACTCGCAGATCGCAGCGTTTATCGTGTTTTGGGTCATGATGGACGAAGTTCAGATCCAGACCCTTGGGGTGGACCTGCCGTTTAGGGGCCTGGGCTTCGGAAAGCGCATTCTGCGCGAGGCCGTCAAAGAAGGCCTTCGGCATAACGCCAAACGCGTGGTGCTTGAGGTGCGAAAATCCAATACCTCGGCCCAACAGCTGTACCAGGGACTTGGCTTTACGATCTTAGCCGTGCGTAAGGGCTTTTACTCCAACGGTGAGGACGCCTACCAGATGACCCTGGAGCTCGAGGGCGAAAAAGCTGAGTTTTAAACAATAAAGTGGGAATTGTTTAGCGCATGGAAGCGCGGTTCCCACTTTATTGTTTAAAACTCACTCAGCTGGGGTTGTATTGGGGGCGGCAGCTCCGCCGCCGATGCTCGAGTTCAGGGCGTCTAACATCTTCTGAGCTTTGTCGCTCACTCGCTTATCACCCTGAACCGCCGCGCATGTCTTGAGCGCTTTTTGAAGCGCGCTTGCCGACGATGTTTTGAGCTCGGGCCGTGGAATTTGCTCCAGGCGATCAAAGGCTTCATTTTGCCTCTTCACGACGTTTTCCATGCCTTCTGCAGCCTGTTCGGGAGTCATGGGGGCGGGGTTTTCGCCGCGAGCGCGCATGGCCGCTACGCCTGCGGGGCCTTTGAGTCCTTCGGGAGTAGGGGCGGAGACGTCATTTCGGTCTTTGAGACCTTTGAGCGACTTATTGAGTGAAGCCATAACATCGGGAGTCTCAGGCGCCTTCTTTGTGGGCTTCACTTGTTTTTGGGCCTCACCCAGGCGCGAAAGCAATCGTTGAGCGAGTTTCTCCCTCGCTTCGGCCGGAGCAGGCTTGCCGTTGGACGGGAGGTCGATAGGGGTTCCCATATCCCAAAGCATCATGAATTCGCCGTCGTCAGTGGCTTCCAATCCCTCGTAGAACTTGGCTTCAGTACCGGTGAAAACAAAAGCGCCTGACTTCTTCCCGACCCGTCCGACGGTGATCACATATCCGGCTGGGTAATCGGTATCGATGCTCAGCGCGGTTTTGAGATCGTGGTAGCAGGCCACGGCGCCCGGAAGCTCGATCTGGCTTGAGGCGGCCAAAGCAGTGGTGAGGAAGAGGAGCGTGAACACGGAATTATCCTACCAGGATTGTGAACGCTACGCCCTACGCGTCCCGCTCCGGGATGCTTCGCACCTCACGCCTCGGACATCCTGTCCTCGGCGGGAAGCGCGGTTCCCGTCCCAGCGTTCAGATTTAGGGTGTTTGAGAGAGCATTGTTTAGCGCATGGAAGCGCGTTGCTCTCTCAAACACCCTAAATCTGAGTAGTTGACTCGTTGCATCGTTTTTTCTTTACAGTGGCACTCGGCCTGACTAAGGTCGGTTTAACTCGAATGTCTAAGTATTTTAGTCTAGTACTCATCTGGGGGATGGCTGTTGGTTCTGCGTTGCTCGCGGGTCAACCCAACTCCATTCCTGCTGACTCCTTCGATGAGTTCTCTCCGTTCACCGTCACCGTTCATTCTCATTTTCAAGATCATCCCAAAAATTGGATGTCCGAAGAGCAGATCGCTCTCATCCTG
>JBGAWT010000037.1:0-18300 GCA_044227445.1 Bdellovibrionia bacterium
AGTGCCAGTTCAGAGGACGATTCGTTTTGCGAAACCCTTCTGAGTCCGACTCAAGACCTACTGGTAAGACGATTTGTCTTGTGAAGGGCCTCTGACTCCCGGTTACGCAAACCTATCGCCCTACGATCCTAAATTTCCCGCGTCTTGGCCCATACACGAGTTGCAGCCACTCAGCTTGCTGTGCGGCCGACCGCCCTACGAGCGCGCCGACGCCTTCGGCTTCAAGCTTGATGCTTCGGCCTGCTTCCCACATCGTCCAGCGGGGGGCATCCCAGGGCCATCGATGCTCACTCTCAGGGCCGATCTCGCCAAAATCGTATTCGCCGATGCTCATGCCCGGCAGCGCCGATCCGTTTTTCATCACGCGCGGGCCTACTTCGGTTCTTAGGCGCTCCCAAAGAGTCTCGACGAACCGCGCATTCAAACCTGCGCTCTCAGCAACTGCTGCCACCCGAAGCAGACCCAGCGCCAACTCCGCGCGCACTCGTGAATGTTGCACGTCAGGCCCAGTATCGGACCCATAGGTCTCTATCCCAGGCAACAAAGGTGCCTTGGACTCACGCGCCTCAGTCCGCGCAAACCACCAAACTGGGTTGGAGGTAAGCTCCAGCAAGTCGTCCATCACCTGAAGCTTAGCCATGGGGCTCAGTCCCGTAAGCTCGGGGGCGATCTCATCCAAAAACCGACTCGACGAGTCTTTCTTCTGATCTTCCCATCTTAAGTCCAGCCCCGCACTCTCGGCGGCGCGCGACCATTCCCAAGGAGTAAGAGGGTTTTCGCAGGCGTTGAAAAACGCATCGACCAAGCCGGTTTGAGTCACGATCTCGGGCTGTGACCTGAATGCGCCTCGAATCGGGTGCTGAGCCGGAAGCTCCTGCATCGCAAGCGCTGCTTGGGCGCGCAGGGCGGGCGATCCAGGCGCCATTCCATGAAGCGCGAACCAGCGCGAGACCTGCCTCATCCAGATACGACTCTGGCGCGGATAGGTCACCACACGCATCAGCCCATCGGGCTTCAAAAGGCGAGCTAGTCTGCCCAGAAGCGCGCCCGGATCCGGAGTGTGGTGCAAAACATTGGAAACCAAAATCAGGTCGAATTCGCCTGTGCCGCCGCCTGCGGTCCAATCCCACAGATCCGCGCAAAGGTGGGAGAGCTGCACGCCGCTTCGAATCCAAGAGCGGGGTCTAAGCGCCCGAGACAGCCTCCAGCGCTTCTTAAGCCATTCGATCGAACGAAAGCTCCAATCCACCGCCACGAGCTCGCGCGCTCGCGGATTGGCTTGGGCTACAAGCAGAGGTTCCAGGGTCCCGCATCCGGCAACCAAGATGCGAATTCCTGCGTCCGAACGCTCATGGCCTTGGCACTGCAACGTCGCCCGCGCGAAACTTAGGCGCGAAACGTCTTGAGAGAGGGTGGGGAGCTTAAAAAGGGGCGCTGGCGGGTAGGGAAATCTCTCGTACTGCTCACGGACGGCCTCGCGCACCAGTTGGCGCGAGTCGCTCACGCGTTAAGTCTCCGGCCCTGCTTCTCGCAGATCTCATGCAGTCGATCAAAGTGGTACATGCCCGTGTCATGCCCGTCGCTCCAGCGGATGAGCAGGGCGTAGCGGCCGATGGGCTCTGCGCCCTTGGCCTTGATGTCCTGGGCTATGCTCTCGCGACGCAAGGTCCTGACGCCCGAATGCTCGTCTACGCAGCCTGCGCAGGGGCACTCGAAGCGAAGCTCGGAGTAGGGGACGGCAAAACTCTCGCCCGTGCTCCAGCTGATTTCCATTTCGCGTGGGCTATGGCCTTGGATGCGGGATGGAATGGCTTTCATAAGAACCTTCTCCTTACCGGATTTTGTCTCGAAAATCCGCTTAGATTTTGATTAACTCCTCGCCACGGTGAAAGCACTCAGCAAATTGAGCAACGCTCTAGTGATCCTGGGAGACTATTCGATCTTCCTTAAGGACGTGGCGGTGCGCGCGCCCGGCGTGTGGCGCCGGCGTGGGCTCTTCCTCAAGCAGTGCGAGTTCATCGGCGTGACTTCGTTGGGCGTCGTGTCCGTGGCGGCCGTGTTCATGGGCGCCGTAATGGCCTACCAGCTTTATCTCGCATTTCATAAGTTTGGCGCCGAAGGGCTCATGGGCGGCGCCGTGGGCGTCGCGTTTTTCAAGGAGCTAGGTCCCGTGATGGCGGCCATCATGGTGACCGGTCGCGCGGGAGCCGCGATGGCAGCTGAGATCGCCAGCATGAAGCTCTCCGAGCAAGTCGATGCTCTGGATGTCATGGCGGTCGATCCGATTGAGTACTTGGCTGTGCCTCGAATGCTTGCGGGCTTGGTCATGATGCCCTTGTTGGCGATGTTCTTCTCAGGGATCGCTTCGTTATCCGCAGCCGGCATCGCTTCATCGGTCATGGGAATGAGCCAATCGACTTTTTGGGCGCATTACTCGCATACGCTCGATCCCATCGAACTGGTTCACTGCATCGTTAAGGGAGGGATGTTTGGCTTCGTGCTGACTTCCGTCGGTTGCTTTTCGGGATTTCGCACCGAAGGTGGCGCGCGATCCGTGGGCCTCGCCACTCGCAACACGGTGGTGGCTTCGTGCTTAGGAATCCTCCTTACGGACTATTTTTTGACCTCGCTGCTACCCGTAGGATTTTCGAAACTCAAAGAACTTTAGAGGCCATCTGATGTTGCTTTTGCGTCAAATCAAAACTAGTTTGGGTGCTTCATGAGCACCAACCAAGCGAGCTGGGGCACGCGGCTTAAGGTAGGGATTTTTACCCTCTGCGGCCTGTTCTTCATCGCAGCGATGACGATCTACGTGAGCCACCGGCCCTTTTGGTGGCGCTCCTGCCAATTGGTTCACATCCAAGTTGAGGATGCCACGGGACTAAAAATGAAATCCCCCGTGAAATCCTTGGGACTTGAGATCGGCTATCTCAAGGAAGTGGATTTGCAAGACACCCACGTTCAGTTGGGGATTTGCATCACCGCAGCCGTAGAGATCCTGCCTACGACCAAGGGATATATTCGCACCGACGGAATTTTGGGCGACAAGTTTGTGGAGCTCAAACCCATTCGCTATCTCGAGAGCGGTAAGCCCACGAGCTCGATTCAGTGGATGGATTGGCTCATCCCGCAAGCTCACGCCGAGGAGGCTCTTGCCGCTTCAGTGACCGAAGTTCCGATGGCCACGAGCCAAGCTCAAGCCAAGCCCGCAGTGCCTAAGGGCGGCAAGCGCGAGATTCCGATGGGCTCCGAAGGCCAGGACGTTCAGCAGCTCATGGGCAAGATGGACGAGCTCGTTCATCAGATGACGGGCCTTGCCAACAATTTGAAGTCCGGGATCGATCCCGATGAGCTCCGCCGCACGATGCGTGAGCTGAATAAAACTCTTGAGAACGCCTCCAAGACACTCGCTCCTGAGGGCGGCATCAACCAAACGGCTCAGCGCACGCTGGCTAAGCTCGAAGACTCCATCGAGCAGCTGCGCGATCTTGTCACCCGCGTGAACAAGGGCGAAGGCTCCGTTGGGATGCTCATTAATGACCCTAAGTACGCCGATGAAGTGCGCGAGGCGCTTCGCAATCTCAATAAGCTGCTCACTAAAGTGGGCGATATCCGCTTTCAAGTGACCTTGGGTGGCCAAGCCCTCTGGGGATACTCCAGCTCAGGTCGTGGGCACTTCGATCTTCATATCTGGCCAAAGCGCGATCGCTATTATCACTTGGGCATTTGCGTCGATCCGCGCGGTCAGTATACGCAAGTCAATCAAACGACTACGGCAGGTGGTACGACCACCAACGTTCAGGTGGTTTCGCGTGAGCCGACGGGCCTGCTGCCTACCGCGCAGCTCGGTAAGGTGTTCTTTAAGCGCTTGGACCTTTCGCTCGGTATTTTGTACGGCGACGGAGCGCTTTCGGCTCTGATCAATTTAGGCCCGCACGACAAAGAAGAAATGATCCAGCTCTCTGCGGACGTTTACACTCGTTTTGGCGATACACAGATCGCCAATGCGCGCTTCGCTGCGATCTTTCACCTCTTTGGACTCTATGTTCGTGGCGGTATCGACGGGATCTACCCAACATCCACTGGCGTATTCCCTTTCAGCATCGGCGGCGGCGTCTCGTTTGACGACGAAGATATCCGGCTGCTGTTTGTGTTGAGATAGAGTTCGGTACTCACCCACAGACAAATATTTCGTGCCTCATTCTCCGTATGATTGCAACGGAATCGGCAGTCGCTCAAGCAAGCGGTCAAGGACCACTGCGAAATCGAGACGTTCGAAGAGCGCTTGGATTGTGGCTGTTAACGATTCGAGTTCAAAAACTCGTGCAGCGCATCCACGTCTCCAACTAGGTGCGGAAGCTTTTGCATTTGCTTGGTCGCCCGCTTGGGAGTGTATCCCGGTGGGTAAGACGCGTCGAAAAGACGCGCGCGAATGAGTTCCTTTGAGGAACCTGCGATCTCGGGGCCCAATGATCCGGGCTTGGTGGGATCCGACGGATTGTGGCAGGCCGCGCACTGAGTGACGTAAACGGTGCGGCCCTTTTGCGCCAAAGGACTGAGAACAGGTGCAGAGGGAGATTGAGAAGTGCAGCCCCAGAGCGCGAGCGCCAGAGCTGCACTTACCAAAAAGCGAATCACTTCGTGAGCAGCTCCATGGCGATGTAGAGCACTGCAGCCAGGCCGAAGCCCGAGCTAATCACGCCCTTGACCGTGGTCATCGGTCCCATCTTGCCTTTGAGCGCATTGAACTCAAGGCCGCCCAAGATCAGCGCAAAAAGCACGACTAGGATCCAGAGGTTTGCCGTGGGCGAGATCATGATGGGCAGATGGCTTGCTGCTCCCATGAAGAACAACATAGGAATGGAGAACAGCACATTGGTGCGCGAAGCGAGACCCGCTTTTGCCCCTGCTGCTGCAGCGTTGGGCAAAGCCGCTCCGCCCGTAGCTGCCTTAGTTGCGCTCTCGATGACGATCTTTTGGTTAGGCCAAATCACGAACCAAACGTTTGCCCACATGAGCGAAGCGAGGGTCGCACCAGTGAGAATCGCTACGCCCCAGGAATTGCCAAAGATTGCCGCGCCATCGCGATGGCCGCGCATCATGAGGTAGAGCCAGCCGGTAGCGAATGTTCCCATCGCAGCCCAACGGAACCACCATAGCGCGCGAGGAACGAGCTTTTGAATCGCATTGCTCTTAGTAGGAGCATCCGTCTCAGCGAAGAACGGGCCTTGAACGAAGTTGAAGTAGTACAGCAGGCCGATCCAGAGGATGCCGAAGAAAAAATGCAGCCAACGAAACAGGAACAACAAGCCATCAAAGTTGAACAGGGCGATATCCATGGTCGCGCTCTCCTTAAGCAGGTTTGAAATATGAAGTTAGCTCTAGCATAGGCCTGAGCGGGCGGGAGATCAAAATCAAAAGAGATCGAGGGCCTCTCGTATGTCCGCGTCCGAAAGGCCTAAAAGATGCAGGACATTTCGGAGGTCCGGCTGCGAAAGCGAGAGGTCAGCTTTTTCGCGCACGAGGGGCTTAGCGTTGAAGGCGATTCCAAGTCCTGCGCGCTCAAGCATCAGCAAGTCATTGGCTCCGTCGCCGATAGCGACGACCTGTTCGAGTGAGATGCGCTCTTGCTGAGCGAGCGTCTCAAGCAGATCGGCTTTGCGTTGAGCGTTGACGATCGGCGGAAGCACTTTGCCAGTGGCTTTTCCGCCGCGCATCTCGAGTTGGTTGGCATATGCGTAATCCACGCCCAGCTGCTCTCGCAGCCGATCGGCAACAAAAGTAAATCCGCCGCTTATGATGGCGATTCGGTATCCCAGGCGCTTGAGCACTCCGATGAGCTCGCGCGCGCCTGCGGTGAGCGGAACGCGGTCGCGGACTTTTTCGAGTTGCTGCTGGGTGAGGCCTGTGAGTTTTTCGCATCGACGCTTGAGGCTTTCGTCATAGGAGATTTTTCCGGCCATCGCTTCGTGCGTGATCGCCGAAACTTGGTCGTAGCAACCACGTTCGCGCGCGAGTTCATCGATGACTTCGGCTTGGATGAGCGTGGAGTCCATGTCCATGACCACCAGGCGTTTGGAGCGTCGATAAATCCCTTCGCGCTGCACTCCGACGTCTACTCCCTGTCGGCTCGCGTAGCTCACGAGATCCACGGTGAGTTTTTGCGGATCTACTGATGTAGGAAGCGAAACGGCTAACTCCAGGCATCGCAAGGGCGTGCCGTCGCTGAGCCTTCGGATGCGATCGATGTTGGCTTTGGAGCGCGCCAAGAGCTTAGTGACTTCGGCAAGGCAACTAGCGCCCAGTTGAGGCGCGAGCAGCGTGACGGCATAGCGCGTGGTGGGTGCCGTTTTTTTTGGAAGAGCGTGCGGCGCTTCTTCGAATTTGAAATCGAGTTTCTGTTTTTTGGCCTGCGCTTCCAGCGCCTTGGACCAGGTGCCCCTTTTTGGCGCCTCAACATTGAGTGCAAGCGAGAGAGCCCCTTGAGTGACGGCTTGTCCGAGATCTAAGAGAGGAATCTTGTGCTGCTCTAAAATCGAGAGAAGCGAAGAAGTAATGCCGGGTCGGTCTTGACCAGTCAGCGTGATGAGCCAGCGCATGTATCTAGAGATGTAACATGGGTGGAGGCGGGAGTCAGGGGCTCTCATCCACAATCCCTGTATATAATGATAGGGTCATGCATAACTCATTGTAATTACTTCATTAAATTTTAACGCTCTGCAGCTTGCTGATTAACTGACTATTTTGATACACTTTTAAACATGACTTCGCGGGGGAAAGAACGGGGTCGACTTTATCTGCTTTGGCTTAGCCTTTTGGGATTTTCCTTCATGGGAATTCGGGCTTACGCCGAGCGGTCAAGCGACGACAAAAACCAAGTGCAACGCGGCCCGGCTTCCATCACAGCCGACCGCAGGATTGCCAGCATGGCCACTGAGCAAACTCGCTTAGGGCATCCAGAACTTTCGGCTCAGTCCGCCGGAGGTCCCTACAAGCAAATGCAGGGTTCCACGATGTGGGGATGGCCCTGGGGAAAAGTTTCTATCTCAAAAGGTTTCATCAAGAACTTCGATAATTCGGCGGCGCTCAAGAGCTCAGGCTCCTATCAGCCGCGAAGTCCTTCTACGCTCGGAGGTCTGACGAGGACCTCCAATGCAGGAGGGGTGTTTGCAGGGGGAGGGGAGCCATAGCGGCTTTCCTGGGGTTCGGACTGAGGGGTAGTATGAAAAACTTCGGCAACAAAAAGGCGATTGGCGCGCTTGTGCTCCTTGCATTGAGCATGAGTGGATGCTTCCAGACCCACACGTATCGGAAAGGTACAGCGGGTGGAGTCGTGAACAATGGAAGTGGCTCTGATAGCGGCATTCCAGCGGGCAATGGGGATGGCACGAATCCAAACAATTCTACGAACCCCAACAATCCACTAGGTGCTGTGGACGGCGTGACCCTTGCTAACGATAGGACCGCTCTTGGCTACGAGACTCTCACCGTAGCGGGCGCCCAATACCTCAAAGCCGGAAACGAATTCTTCGCACTGCCGGCTCAGATTGTGGCTACTGGCACCACAATCCCAACTGCCCCAGTGAGAGAGATCACGGGTTCGGGATGTCTTTTCAAGGTGAGGTCTTTGGACGGGACGGTGCTCACTCAGAGTCCGTTTCCTTCGATCGTTGCAACTCCGGCTTTCGAATCCGATATCATTGCGACGCTTCAGACTACGGAAAGCACTTCGTTCAGCGAAGTTTCTGCTATCAACGCGGGCTACCAAAAGATGATTGGATTTTCCCAAAGTCTTTGGACCGGAGCTGGTGCGTACGTCAATCCAGTTTTTGGTGCCAAGGTTTATTACGGGGCGGGGTATAGGGCTGTGCCGTTTAATTCGGCGCCCTTTAATATCCCCGATTATTCGGCCAATCCCATTAACAACCTCGGCAATACGGCGGGATCTTTCATTGTGGAAGTTCAAGGCACCGACAACACGGCTTGCGGTTTTGACTTCACACATCCGGATTTCAAACCTATCAGAGAGCAAAACTTTGCAGCTGTGCGCGAACGTATGCGTCACGTGGGTCCTTGGATGATGGATGATACCGGGGTGCTCAAGCAACCCGCATGCACGTCAGACGGTGGGGTTTGCCAGCAGGGGTTTGCTCAGCGAGTTGCTGGCTCAAACGGAATTCCTCCTACGCCCCATTTCTTCTCCATCATTCGCGGCTCAGGAGCTAAGCGCAACTGGTTCACCGTCTCGGTTCCATCGCTGGGCTTGGATTACATTAAATTGAGATTCTGGGGTTTTTCCGCAAGTGCCTCGCTCATCGGGTGGGAGCCCAACAATACCCAGCAGATCGACCCCAGCTTGCCCACACGTTGTTCTAGGGCGGGTACCTGGAGCGACTCCTACACCGGCAAGCCCGACGTGGGGTACCCGCTCGGTAAGCTCATCAAGCAGATGTGCATCTACGAGAACTGGTTCTACGACACACAACGGTAGTTTTTAAAAAAAGAGCGGGGACCGGACATCCCGTCCTTCTTTGCCCCTTTGAGGCCAGGAAGGCCGAAAAGTGAGGTGGTCCAGCGGACCATCCCGGAGCAGGACGCGTAGGGAAACCAAGCGCGCTAAATTCAAAGAACCTGAGGAAAGGGGGGGGCTTGAAAAAAATATTCATGAGAGGCGCGAGCCTGACTTTGGCGCTCGCTTTCCTTCCCGCATGCACGTTCAGACGATCAAGCTTCCTGCTCCAAGGGCGGGGGTTTCGCCTTTGCCTCTCTCGAGCCCAAGCGCCACTCCAAGCGCGTCACCCAGTCCGGTGCCGTCGGTTACTCCTACGATCTCTCCAAGTCCTTCGCCTTCGCCAACGGCAGGCGTGACGTGCTTGCCTCTGGCGGCCAATCCTACGGCTTCTGTGGGAGGGTTTTCGTCTAACCTTTACACTTGGTACGACGCCGGTTGCAAAGCGCGCTCCGCTGCAATGGTTAAAAACGACGTCAAGGATCCCGCTGGTCGTTTTGGCGGATACCTCAGGCAGTTCACCTATGACATTGGCGGCGCGCTTCGCACCGTCGGAAGTTCCAACTCCACGCATCCCGGATTCGGAATGGTGATCAACCACTACGGCAACGGGATGACCAACGCCTCACTCTCGCAGTACGGCACGGGAACCTACACGCCCGTGTTTGTTGGGCGCCATCACGCCATTCATGAATACAAGTGGCGACTCAATATGGGCGGCCCTGTGGATGTCACCGTGCGCTGGTTTTTTGCCACGGGCCGCGACAATCCAGTTTATGCCATCACGTTTGACTCGCGCCCTGCTGGCGCCAATGTCGTGAACGCCGACACGCGCGCTCCATATGGCGATATAGATTGGGACGGGGGCGTGAACGCCGATGTCGACGGAGTGGGCTGGGGCGATCAGTATAAGTTCTTAAGCACCGGCGCACCGGTGCGCATGTCTAGTGGTTGGGATTACTCGCAACCCAACACGATTCCTTATGCGATGGAATGGTCCAAGGGGGCCAATGCGGAGATGGGAATCGTTCAAACCCAAACCTACCTGCAACACGATGCGGGCGGCTATTGGGGCTATGATCGTTGGGGCAAAACCAACCCCGCTGGCCCGATGCCAGAGGATTACAACTGGCCGTTTCAGCTCAACCAGTACGAGCTTCCCTTTACGCTCAAATCCAAGCGTCTGGCTTGGGGCGCCAACCAAGGAGCTGTCGGACAAACGTCCTATCCTTCTTTGGGCTATGGCCGAAATCTCGTGGGTTATCCCTATCAAAGCTATTCCGTGCACGTCGTTCTGGGGCGCACCTCGATGTCCCCAGTTGCAGGGCAGGTCTCTGAGGTCGAGGCGATCCAACGCGTTTCGCTTGCATCAGCCGTGGGATCAATCTTAACCGCCGGCCCCGCAGGTGTCGGTCGCACGGATGACGCTCCTTACGCGCCGGCGGGTTACAGCCCGATCTTTGGCACTTTTGAAGTCAAAGCCGATGCATCGAGTGCCGCATTGATTGGCATGAACGTCTCTTCGGGAGCTGTGAGCAATCCACTCATCGTGGTGAACGAGTACCGGGCTCAAAGCTACCCGGCTACGATTCGGGTCAACGGGGCGACTCAGTACGCGGATATCGATTACTTTCCGTCTTTGGATGCCGCCAACATGAAGCTCTATCTGACTTTCAAGGGTTCGTTCAGCGGCTCCAATCGCATCGAGATCGCACCTTGACGCCCTCGCCGGGGACGTGAAACAAAAGCGCAATGGCGCTTTCGACTCAGCCTTACAAAGGGACGCGGGATTTTTTCCCCGAGGATCAAAGGATCCAGAACTACCTTTTTTCGACCATGCGCCGGGTGGTCGAAGCTTATGGCTACCAAGAATACAACGGCCCGATGCTCGAGCCCTTTGAGCTGTACGCAGCTAAGACGGGCGAGGAGATCGTCAATCAACAGCTCTATTGGATGATGGACCGGGGCGAGCGCAAGATGGCGATGCGCCCGGAGATGACGCCGACGATGGCGCGCATGGTGGCTCAAAAGTTCAACGAGCTTCCTAGGCCCGTACGCTGGTACAGCATTCCTAATTTGTGGCGCTACGAACGCCCGCAGCGCGGAAGGTTGCGCGAGCACTGGCAACTAAACGTTGACGTGCTGGGCGGCGATCCGATCTTAGCGGACGCTGAAGTGTTGGGTGTGGCGCTGGACCTGATGGCTGCGTTTGGCGGCTTGGAGCACGTCGAGGTGCAGGTCAACAATCGCAGGTTTATGGATGCGTTCTTCCAACAGTCGTTGGGATTGAGCGGCGAGCTCTCGCTGCAGGTGACCAAGGCGCTCGATGCACGCGATAAAATCGGCGACGAAAAATATGAAGCGTGGCTAGGCGAGCTCGGTGTGAGCGCCGAAGCCCGTGCGAAGATGGAAAAGTTCTTTGCCGCGGGCTTTGAAGAAGCTGCGCGCATGGTGCCTGGCCAAGGAGCTGATGAGCTGAGGTCTCTTTTTGCTTTGCTTGCTGAATCGGGTCACGCGGGGCGAGTGACGTTCAATCCGCGTGTGCTGCGTGGCATGGACTACTACACCGGCACGGTGTTTGAGATGTACGATCGCTCACCCGAAAATCGTCGCGCTATGTTTGGCGGCGGTCGCTACGACAACCTCATCGGTCTGTTTGGCAAAGACAAACTCTCGGGCGTGGGTCTGGGCTTAGGCGACGTGACCTTGCGCAATTTTTTGGAGACGCACGGATTACTTCCTAAACTCGACACGGGCGTGGATGTGTTTGTGGCTCTGCCTGCGGCGGAGCTGCGCGGCCGCGCCGAATCGGTTGCGCGCGATTTACGGCGTGCGGGGCTGCGAGTGGTGACGCCACTGGAAGCCGGTGGCTTTGGCGTGCAGCTCAAGCAGGCGGTGAAGCACGGCGCGCGATTTGCGGTGTTGTTTGGTGACGCGGAGCTTGCTCAGGGCAAGGTGCTCGTTAAGAACCTGGCCACTCAGAAGCAAGAGACCGTGGCGTTTGATGCAGTCGTGAAGGCTGTACAGGGGTAGGACTGTGCCCGGGCACAGTTACTTCAGTAACCGGAGTCTTTTCAATAATTCGTGAAGGTTGATCGTCCAGCCGATGCCTAGGCGTTTGGGTGGAAAAAGAGCACTGTCCTTGGGGTTCCAAATGCCCTTGTGCCAGTTTCTCCAGTCCCAATTGACAGGCATGCCCGCCCAGGTCCTTTGTTTTTTTCCCTTTGATTGCTCACCCATAAAGCCTTTCTAGCAGAAGGGCGATTTAGGTTCGATTTGTATTCTCGGCTTCTTGCCGCTTACACTAGAACCCTATGAAACGATCCATTCCCTACACCGTAGCCTTCGTCCTTCTTACGTTGTTTTTTGCCGGACACACGATCGGGGGGATGTTCACTCATCGTGATCTGGGCCCCGCGGCGAACCTTGTTTGGGAGAGCATGAAGTCCGTGCACTTTACGTTTCGCGGATCCGATTGCACCTACTACGGATTTCATCAGGGGTTTGGGCTCACGGTATCCGTGTTCCAATTGTTTTCGATGCTGGTTATCTGGCAGCTTTCGCGCACGGCGCCTCACAAAAACCTCAAGGCCATCGCATGGGGTATTTTTCTGGCCTTCGTCGGCGTAGCGGTTCTGAGCTGGAAGTATTTCTTCGCGGGCCCAGGGGTCTTCTCGACGGTCATCGCGGGTCTGCTCGGATTTGAAGCCTGGCGGAGATTTAAGAAGGTCTAGCCCTGTCGATTCGATAGACAGCCGCCCACACCCTTACCAATAACTCCGCCTTCCATAGGGCAATTGCTCCATTCAGCGAGTTGAGCCTGGCACAGGGATTGTATTGATCCCCCCGAGGATGGCTCAACCATGACGAAAAGAAATGCTTTTTTGGTAGTTTCTCTCCTGTTTGGACTGGCTCCCGCCTTTGCTGTGGCCGAAAGCGCTTGGGTAGCTCAATTCAGGAAGATCAATCTCACCATCGTAGAGCGAGTGCCCTTTTCATCAAAAGCGGAGCAAAAAGGCATGTCCGGTTGGCTCTACATCGGCGGTGAGCGGTTTGGATCACACCATCCAAAAATTACTTCGGCGACTGAAATGTACTGCCAGGTAATGCCCGGAACTATCGAAACCCTTGAGAAGGGGACTCACTTTGAGGGCGTTGTGGACGCACTGACCTCTGTTGGCGGCAGGTATGACATAGAGTCTTCTATAGAAATCGATGGCGTTTACTATCGAACTTATCTCGCGACCTTGTTTGCCAAACCAAAAGGGCAGTTTTCAATTTGGTGCGCAAAAAAAGGAAAGGCCGAACTCACCCAAGCTGACATGAACAAGATCCTGGGAAAGAGCTACGACGTGACCTATCTCGCGCCTGAAAAGAAGAAAACCGTCGATACAACGACTCAAGAAAAGGTTCACGGCGAAGCGAGGCTCACCCCAGCTGAGTAAGTTTGTAGGGCCTGGGCGGTCGCTTAGCAAAGCACCCACTGATATCTGATTGATTTAGTATGTTATTGATGTTATACAACGCCCGTTTATGGCGAGACTCTTTTTCCTATTCGCGCTGACCCTCCTCTCGGTGACTCCGGTCATGGCGGCCAGCCTCAATCAGCTTCTTGAGGCCGTTCATTTTCAAAACAAGGACTTTGAGAAAAGCGAACTCGAAAAACTCAAAGGCTATGAGGTGATCCTGATCTCCGGCGTGATGGCCGAAATCGCAACCACCGGAGACAAGTCCGCGCCGCTTAATTTCTCTCTTTTTTCGGGCGACTATTTTGGCGAGCAAGTGAAGGTCCTCGAGTCGCACCATATCGACGTCAAACGCATCCAAAGCTCCAGTCGAGACATCGAGATCACTAAGGCGAACATTAAAAGCGAACTAGCCAACGCCAAGAGCAAGGGCTAGAAGGTCATCTTCATGACCCATTCGTTGGGTGGCCTCGTCTTACTGGATTTTCTGATCCAGGGTTACCCGCTCAGCACCGAAAACATCCATGGCATCTTGTTTCTTCAGTCGCCTTTTTACGGCTCACCTATTGCGGATCTTTATTTGAGTGATGCGTCGATGAGGGACATGACCCGCCCTCTTTTACCCTTGGTGAACCTATCCGAAGAGACGATCCGGTTTTTGACCGTAGAATTTCGGAAGCCCTACATGGATCGGCACTACGATCTGATTCACGAGATCTTAAAGAGGATTCCTGCGATCACGGTCTCGGGTATTTCGAACGGGCAGAAAAGCGTCTCTACTTCGATGGTTCGAATCATGCAGCATGGTTGTACCAAGAAAGATCCGGCGTCCTGTTCAGGCAGCGAAATCAAATACAAAGGCCCCTATGATCTGAGCGACGGCATGGTGCCTCTCAAGAGCTCTCTTCTGCCATGGGGTGATTTCATTGTTCTCAAAGGCTTCGATCATACGGAGTTTGTCTTGAGACAAAACTATGTGGATCGGGATCCGCAGGAGCTGACCATCGCATTGTTGAAGGTCCTGCTCGAGAAGCTCGGGATCTAGCGGAATTACGCGCGAAAATCGGTCATTTGCAATTAAGTTGACAATTAGTGTCAACAATAATAATAACCGCGGTTCTGGAGGTTCCTATGAATCGTACGCTCTTTTTTGCTCCCTTAGCTTTGGTTCTCAGCAGTTTAAGCTTTGTGGCCCATGCTGTGGAATTTAAGCCGGGCCAGAAGTTAACAACGATTGGTGAAAAAAATTCCCTCCTCAATTTTGCTGAGGAGCACTTCGATGATCCTCTTTGTCTGTTTTCTAGCTTCAATCATCAAAGGATGATTGGGGACGGTTGGAAGATAGCCGATTACACCATCCTTCTGCATACTCCGACGTATCGTTATGACGACGGTCGTGGACCTCGCCGCAATCCCGGCTGGCTCAAAGTGGAGATTTCTTATGTTAGAGGCGAGAAGCGGGGTCAGTTAACGTCGGTGGTATCCTGCCTCTTAAACGAGAAGCGATATGGGGGGGATGATTGATACCTCGTTAGCGCCGAATGATCACAACCCCTGCACCCACTCCCACAACTCCTCAGCGCTCCCAAAGATCGCCGCAGGCTTGAGATCAGGCCTGCCGGGAACCGGATTCTCCAGATAGCTTCGATCAAAATTGCTCAAGATCCCGATGCAAGTAGCGCCAGCCAATAGCCCAGCGCTCAGGCCTGAGGGCGAGTCTTCCACCACCCAGCACTCGTGAGCCGAAAACCCCAGAGCTGCCGCTGCCGTCTCGTAGGCCATCGGATCGGGCTTAGGGCGCGCCACATCGTCGCGCGACAAGATGCAATCAAACAGCTCGGTGATGCCGGTCACCGACAAAGCCATCTCAAGCTCTTTGCGGCGAGCATTGGACACAACGGCACGACCGATGCCGCGCGCTCTTAAGAACTCCAGCAGCGGCTGGATGCCTGGGTAGATCTTGAGCTCTTCGCGAGCCACCCGCGCATAGAATTCGTTTTTCTTGTCCGTCAAAAGCTGAAGCGGGTAGTCCTTTTCGGTCCATCCCGGTTTATGCGCATCCAAAACGGTGCGTAGGATCTCAGGCCCCGTCTTGCCCGCAAGCGAGCTCACGAGCTCTTTGGAGTAGGGGATGCCCAAGACTTCGACCAGCAATTTGCCCCACGCATCCCAGTGCAGGGGTTCGCTCATCACCAAGACACCGTCGTTGTCAAAGAGCACAGCTCGGGGTAGTTGAAGCTTCTTTCGGGAGGGCGACATGGGTGCCAACGTACCACAAACTTTGAAGTGCTTAAGACTAGTTCAAGACGCGATCTTACCGGTGCGCGCGCATCCGGACGACGCGGGTCTCGATCTCTACGGCATCGAGGATTTTGACCTCAAACCCGGAGAGGGAAGGGTCACTCGCACGGGAATCGCCTTTGAATTGCCACCTGCGCACGTGGGGTTGGTCGCTGATCGCTCTTCGATGGCCAAGCGCGGGATCAAGACCTCAGGCGGCGTGATCGACGCGGGTTATCGCGGCGAAGTGCACATCGTGCTGTGGAATATCTCGGCCGAAGTGGCGCACGTCAAAAAAGGCGAGCGCATCGCGCAGCTTCTGATCCTGCCGATCGCAACGCCTCAGCCCGTTGAGGCCGTGGAGCTCGGCGTCTCAGATCGCGGCGCCAAAGGGTTTGGCAGCACCGGAAAATAGCGCTGCGCCAATTCGATGTGAGCGATTTCTTCCAAAGCGATTTGGCCGAAAATTCGTGCTGACTCAGGGTCGGACTTGAGCAGCTGAGCATGAAAGCGCTCGCCCGCTTTTCGACCCCTCTCTTCGGCATTGGCCATGTACTGGGCGAAATCGCGAGCAGTCTCGCAGCGCATGAACGAATGCCAAAGATGATCGGAAACCTCGCGAGCAGCGGGATCCGTGCCTAGCTCCTTCATTCGAGCGAGCAACCAATTGAGGTGCCGGTCTTCGGCTAGCGCTAATCCACGCCACGCGGAGCGTAGGCTTTCGGGTGCATCCTCAAAACGATCTGCTGCCCAGTTGAATGCCTCGCGCGCTTGGATCTCAGCAAAGGCGGCAGCTCTCAGTCGATCCGTCACGCCCTCGGGCGAGTCAATGGACCGGGGCGCCGGAGCATGGGCGCCCGCAGGCGCGAGTTTGAATGGACTCCAATTGGGGGTCATTTTTTTGCTCCCTTTTTTGCGAGCGCAAGGAGGGTATCGAAGTGCTTTTTGGTGAGTGGGCTGAGCTGACCGAAAGGCGCGACTGCTTGACCATGGCCATGTCTTTGAGCGCGTCCGTTGATTTGATGGTCGCCAAGGTTACGGGAGCAGCGAAGCTCTCAGCCGGAGCGATATCGACTTGCACCCATTCGCCCGGAAATTCGTCGTCGATGTCGCGATAGGCTTCTTTCACCACGCGCGCAACGCCCACTGCGGCCTTGTCATCGCCCGAGTGATAGATCACGGCCAGATCGCTTTCTTTCATTTGCTTTAAGAAGTTGCGTGCGGCGAAGTTGCGCACCCCGTTCCAGTTGATGCGCTTGTCCTTTTGAAGCTGCGCAAAGCTGTAGGTCGACGGTTCGGTCTTAAGCAGCCAGTAATTCATGGTGGGTGGGATAGCGTGGCAAACGGCGCCTTGCAATGGCATACCTAGGGGGTGAGCGCCTCCTTGCAAATCTGGATTGAAAGCCTAGGTCTAGACGCCCAGGTGGCCTTGGGCGGAGTTTTTGACGCACACGCCACGGCGGAGACCCGGTCTCGCGAACGAGAAGTGGCAGCTCAGCTTCGGGCTCAGATCGGCTCTTCTTTTACCCGTTGGAGCCAGGCTCATAGCCACGGGGTTTGCGTCGTCATTGGGCGACCCAAAGATGCCATTGGGATCGATTTGGAATGGGCTTCGCGACCCTTGGCGGAGGGCCTCAAGAAGCGCATTACCCTGGATCATGAAAAGCGCTTTGAGATTGATACCCTCCAGCTGTGGTGCGTGAAGGAGGCCGCCTTTAAGGGCTTTAGCGGCGAGCCTGAGGGCCTCGTTATTTCGACCCTAGAGCTTCAAAGCTGGGATCCGAAGCTCTGCCAGGGTGTCATTCGGAACCTCAAGTCCCCTCAGGAGACCCTTCAGGTCGCCTGCCAGCCTTTGCATCATGGCGGCCAGTCCTGGTGCGTCGCCATAGCCTGGAAAAGCCCTTCCTAACGCCAATAGTCATTTCTTAAGATTGGTCAATCCGCTGCCTCTCACAGCCGATAAGCTTCTACTAGGGAAGAGGCAACCCTACGGCCATGATTCTGCAGCCCAAGAGCTTAATCCTCGGTATTGGTGTTGTTGTATTCGGACTTCTGGCGAGCGCCTCGCTTTGGGCTGCCGACGAGATCCGTTTTCCTCCCGATTTTAAATGGTGCGTGGCTACGGCTGCCCATCAGATCGAAGGCGGAAACGTCAATTCGGATTGGTGGGAATTTGAACAAGTTCCCGGTCATATCAAGGGCGACGAGCCTTCAGGCGCTGCGGCCGACTCGTGGAACTTAATCGACAAAGACTTGGCCCTCATGAAGTTTCTTAAGATCAAAGAATATCGATTCTCGGTGGAGTGGGCCAAGATCGAGCCGCAGCCGGGCAAGATCTCCAAGTCGGCAGTCGCTCACTATCGCTCGCTCGTGAAGCTCCTGTTGGCTAACGGCATTGAGCCCATGATCACGCTCCATCACTTCACGTTCCCTAAATGGGTGCGCGACTTGGGCGGTTGGGGTTGGGCGGGAACGCCTGCGGCATTTCAAAATTACACGACCATCGTTCATCAGGAGATCGGGCCCGAAGTTCGCGATTGGATCACGGTCAATGAGCCGATGCCGCATCTCCTAGGCGGGTACCTCGCAGGCGTCGTTCCTCCAGGCCTTACCGGGCCTCCTTCGATCCTCCAAAAACCGCTCGTCGGCATGATGAAATCGCACGCCGCTTCGTACCATGAACTGCACCGACTGGCCCACACCACGGGCCGCGAAGTGCGCGTGGGCATCGCGCATCACATTCGCACGTTTGATCCTAAGATTCCGTTTTACCCATTGGATGTCATTCTTTCGAGCGTGGCTCAAGAGACGTGGAACTGGTCGATTCCCGATTCGATGATGAGTGGGCGATTAAAGTTCAACATTTTTTGGGCGCTCAACGTGGACGAAGAAATTCCCAGGCTGGATGGCACCCAGGATTTCTTTGGGTTGAACTACTACACGGGCGACCTGCTTTATTGGGATATGTTCAGCGGCCCGCAAAAAACGGGCCGCAACGATCTGGCAAAGAACGACATGGGCTGGGACATCTATCCTGAAGGCCTA
>JBGAWT010000309.1:0-2065 GCA_044227445.1 Bdellovibrionia bacterium
ACCCACGTTCGGGCATTGGCGCTCCAAAATCAAGGCAGGATGTTGAATTCACGACGCAATGTTCCGATACGAAGCTCGGAGGAGTGTGTGTTGAATTGCCTAACGAAGGCTAAAACACTTAGATTTTTTGCAATCGTCGCCGCTGCGATGCAGGGCGTCGTCTTTGTAGCAACGGCTCAAGCGCAGGACGAGCATTGTCTGCTCAAGGAGCTGTCGACCTACGCATTTGAGGCGGATGTCTATCGCAATGGCCCAAAACTCGATGCCTGGGTGAAATATAAGAACGGGCCGAATCCGGAGCCTGCGCGCATCGACCTCAGCGGAGGTTGCCTCAATCAAACTTGCCCCGTGCTCAACCGTGCCGCTCCTGAAGCCTTCTTTTCGGGTCGGGACATCGCTCTTGAGTACGAGAGGCGCATTCTGCTGCTTCGCAAGGGGGACACGGTCGTCTTTGATGGCGAGGAGTTTGTCTTAGGTGACTTCATCAATGCCGGGAATTCGGGCCAGTACTTCAAGATTCAAAATCGTCCGGGAGAGGCGCTTCGGCTCCCCATGGTTGCCGAAGCAGTGCATCGCTATTACCAAAAAATTGCAAAATCCAAAGGCATTCCGATCGAACCGAGACTGGACCGAATTTACTCTTATACCAAGGGTTATATTAAGAACCTGGTGAGCCGAAAACACCTCGGCGCCGTGGAGGTCATCAAGGGGGATGCGCAGGGCCGCTATGCCGTCGTAGCTTTATGGGACATCGAAATGAACGGGGATCAGTTCTTGGCACGCATGAGCAAAGTGAAACCCACACGAGAGGAACTGGTGCTCAAGCAAGAGCTCGACCACCTGATGAAACTCAACGATGACTCTATAGTCGCCATGGATTGGGATCCGGATCGACTCACGCAATTTGATCGGATCAAAGGCCGGGGAGCAGAGACGATGCCTCCTGAATACACAGGTCAAACTCAACCCGAATTCAATAGCTCGGCTCGGCAATATGGCCTTACTCGAGGCCCCAAAAGACGTTGGGTTCTCCTCGATCATGACCAAGAAAAGCTGACCGACGCCCAGAAAGTCGTACTCAAGGGAAAAGAGAGACAAGAGATGGTCGACAGACCGACGCCAGCGATCCCTGACGTTCCGCAATACGCGGCTCTGATCTTCTTTAGCCACAAGCGCTACTTCCCACAGCGTTGGGAAGATCCAGATGTTTGGAATTGGCTCTCCAAGCTACCCGAAGATCCGAAGCTTCTTCCCACAGAGTTTACGGAGTACGAAAGAGCGGCTTTAGAAGCTTGGAGAGAAGATCAAAAGCGTGGCCCTCTGTGGCAGGTTATCCGAGCCCAGCAGCACGGGATTGATTTGCCTGTATTCAGAGAGGCGGATCCCGAGGTCTACGATTGGCTGGAGAAGCTCCCGAAAGACCCCACGAAATGGCCTAATAAGCTCTCCCCCACCCATCGAAAGAGAATCATGCTCTGGCGGGATGACAACTCCTTACGTTCGACTCAAAGCCAATGACGCAGGCCAAAGAGCAACGTCTCAGCTGCTTTGAGTCGCCAGCTGCGCTGGTTCCAACGTCCGAGCGGAACTTCCTCAGAGAGCTTGAGATCCTGCTTAAACACTCGCACGAGAGCATCCACGCTGCGCTCCATCCCGAGAACCACGTCCACTTCGAGGTCGTGGTGAAAGCTTCGGTGATTGAAGTTTGTAGAGCCCACAGTACAGCCGTTATCCACGATCAGCGTTTTGGCATGGAGCGTGGAGGGCAGATATTCGAAGATGCGTGCTCCAGCTGAAAGCAAGGCGTAGTAGTAGTGGCCCGAGAGCCAACGGATAAGAAACACATCGTTGCGGCGTGGAAACAACAACCTCACATCCACCCCCCGCTGAGCAGCCGAACAAAGGGCTCTGACCAAGCGTCTCGGCGGAACAAAATAGGGATTGGTGATCCAAACCCGCTTTTTGGCGCGATCGATCTTCCGGATGAGCTCCTGCATGATCCGACGCCTCTTGCGACCCGTGAAATTCAGGAGCACCCACTGGGTGGCTTGCTCCAAGCGCCGAG
>JBGAWT010000310.1:0-2045 GCA_044227445.1 Bdellovibrionia bacterium
GTCTTCTTTTTTAAGATCCTGAACGTAGCCCGTCTCATCCAAAATCGCGTGATAAAGATCCGTCAAAAACCCCGTCTTGGTCGTCTCGACCAATCGAAGCATCAAGTCCCTGAACACGCCTACTTTGCGGGCCGTCGCAGGTGAGGTGAGTACGGGCTGGGCAACAACCTGCTCGATGGCATCCCAGTAGGTGCCGCCGCTGCGCAGCTGCAGCTCTTCGATTGCTTCAAGCGTGGTTTTTCCGATACCGCGAGCCGGCGTATTAATGATGCGCTTTAGACCCACGGAGTCCGAGGGGTTCAATACGGCCCTGATGTACGAAAGCACGTCCTTGATCTCGCGACGGTCGTAGAACCGCAAACCGCCCACGACTTGGTAGGGAATCTTCTCGCGTCTCAAAACGTCTTCGAATTGCCGGCTTTGTGAGTTGGTGCGGTAAAAGATCGCGAAATCCCCAAAGACGCGCGCTTCCTCTGAAGCCAGGCGCTTGATCTCCGATACGACCATCTCTGCCTCGGCGCGCTCGTCGGCCAATTGAACGTGTTGGATGTGCGAGCCCGGGTCGTTTGCCGTCCACAGGTGCTTGTCCTTGCGCTGGCGGTTGTTGCTGATGACCTGGCTGGCGGCTTCGATGATGTTTTGCGTGGAGCGGTAGTTTTGCTCGAGCTTCACGACCTTGGCGCCGGAGTAGTCGCGTTCAAATTCCATGATGTTGCGAATGTCGGCGCCTCGCCATCCGTAGATGGACTGGTCCTCGTCGCCTACGACGCAGATGTTCTCGTGGCCGCCGTTCTTTTTCTGCCCCAGCATGCTCAAAAGCAGATACTGCGCGCGGTTGGTGTCTTGGTACTCGTCGACGTGAATGTATCGCCAGCGACGTTGGTACTTGGTCCTCACGTCCTCGTGATCGCGCAAGATTCGGTAGCTCATCGTGAGGATCTCGCCAAAGTCCAAAGCGTTGTTAGCGACCAAGTCCTTTTGATATTGCTCGTAGACGCGCTTGAGCTGCCGCTCAAAAACTTGGTGCGCCTCGGGAGTGATATCCTGCGGCTCCAGGGCGTCGCACTTGAGGCGATTGATCGCGCCTTGAAGCGCTTTGGGGCTGAAAGCTTTCTCATCGATATTGAGCTTAGCCATCGATCCTTTGACTAAGCTCAGCTGGTCGCTGTCATCGTAAATAACAAAGGGCTTCGTGAATCCCGTGCGATCCATCTCGCGCCGTAGGAGCCTCACGCAAATCGAATGGAACGTCCCGATCTCGGGAGCGCTTCCGCTGTACCAAAACGCCTCAGTCCAACCCGAGCCGATCGTTTTTTGAACGCGCTCGCGCATCTCTTGCGCGGCTTTGTTCGTAAAGGTCACTGCTAAGATTTGGTAGGCCGGCACCGCGCACACGTCCATCAGATAGGAAATGCGCGAAGTCAGCATCTTGGTTTTTCCAGAGCCTGCGCCGGCCAAGACCATGAGTGGGCCTTCGGTCGTGAGAGCCGCTTCGCGCTGACGTTCGTTTAAGGTGTCGAGGTACGGGGGAGTTACTTCTCCTGAGCCCGAACCTGGGGCGATTTGCATTTGGAGAGGGCTATCGAGCTGCATACTACCTGTCAACCAATCGGATCCATGCTCAACGCACGGCGTGCTACTTCGCGGTCATAAGCCAAACGCACGTGGTGCGAGAAAAGCAGGCCCAAGATCCTGCCATCGTCCCCGAGAACGGGAACGCAGGGCAGCTCACGAAACATTCCTTCCGAAGCGCTCAAGCGCTCCGAGACGCGAAGCGTCGGCGTTTTCAGGCCTGATCGGTAGAGGAGGTCCTTGGCCTCGAGCAATCGCGAGACGGGTGATTTTCCGCCGCTTGCCGTCGCGCCTCCTGCGTGGCGCTCCCAGCTTTCTTGCACGAGATCGGCGGTTAGGAGGCCGACATAGGCTCCACCCGAGCCAACCACCGGAAAGAAGGGGTAGCGTGATTTGAGGAGGCGGCTTCTGAGCTCTGAAATGGGTTCCTGCTCGTGAATGGCTTCGAAATCGCTCACCATCGCTTCGCGAAC
>JBGAWT010000038.1:0-18891 GCA_044227445.1 Bdellovibrionia bacterium
GCTTTGCCATTTGTGTCTTCCGGAAAGTATCCGCCCGGAAGGCCTGAGCGCTGCTGAACCGTGTCGGATGGAACGTGATAGATTTTCTTGAATCCGCCGTCCTCGTGAAAATCCAGAAGGTCGACCACGGATTGCGGACCGGCCATCGTATTGTACGGTGCCACAAGCGTCTTCTTTGGGGTCTCTTTGTAAAACCCCATGGCAAATAAGTCGCCCAGGACTTTTTTTGCGGCCGTTGGATCCTGCTTGATCGCGCTCATGAGATCGGTGGGCGCAGTGAGGCATAGAACGTCCAGAGACTTACCTTCAGCGGCGTGAGCTTGAATGATCTTTGCGATCTGGTCCGCTCCGTCGCCGCTCTCACCGTAGCGCTCTTTGAGCATCCAGCGGGTGTCTTCATCTAAGATGTGTTTTCCTTCGGCTTCAAAGTTGGCCGCGAAGGTCGTCACCGAGTTGTTAGCCAGGTCCGTGCTTGTTCCGGCGTACACCGGGATGTTTAATCCAAACGAAGCGACGATCTTGCGGGCGATCTCGGCCTTGAGCTGTGTGTTGCCAGTGGAGACGACGACTGCCTTGACGGTGTTGCCTGTTTTGGGGTCCGAAAAAAGATGAACGAGAGCGCGAATATCGTCATCGAGCAAGTCCGTGACAATGATCTTGTCGTCAGGCCACGCGGCGTGAGCGCTTGAGCCAATCGCCATGGAGGCGACCCACATCAGCAAAGCGCTCAGGGGGGTGAGTCCAACCTGGACTTTCATCCCTTGTTGATCGGAAAAAAAGCCAAACTTATTAAGGACTTAGGTCGTTTTTGATGCTTTTATAAGAAATGGATAATTCCCAATGGTTTCAAGTATTTGGGGGTGTTTTTGGGCGATGTGCCAAGAAAAGGGCTGTTTTCCCGATAAATCCGAGCCCTCTGGCGCGGTTCGAAATCCTCTGTTTTTCTGTTAGCCTCTGCCCATGAACCCTATCCGATTCCTCCTGGGCTTGGCGCTGACCCTCCATTTGGCTCTGCCTGGTGCTGCTCTCGCTGAAGAAAGTTATGACGATGCACCTGCGGCGCGCGAAGTCGCACCTGAGAGCCGCGAGGCGCCCAGCGGCCGCACAGCTAAGCCCTCGCTCAAGGACGAAAGTGCATCGAATTCAAGCCCGTTTTTTCCGTCCAAGCCCACGGGCTGGCGCAACGTCAAAGCCGCAGGGGTTTGGTGGAACGCACTGGATGGAACTCTCAACGGCGCGCCGTATGCGCACCCGGGATTGCTCTCGATTTATGCGGGCGTCGGGGCGGATTATCACTTTCCGCCGCCTGTTTACGTAGGGTTTGGAGCTGAGTTCTACACACCACAGATCCTATGGAAATCCATCGGCCTGGGCGTTTTCTACTTCTTTTGTTTCTTTTTCACCGGAGGCAAATGCACAGCAAACGTTCCGTTTGGAACGGGGGAGAGGGACTTGGGTTACGTGGGTCTCACTGGTCACGTGGGCACACGGCTTCCGATGGCGCCTCTGCGCTTTTACGCAGGCCCCGAGTTTGGGTTGTTGTTCTCTGGCCTAACCGCGTTTCCGATGAGCGCGCTGTTTGTTAAAGCGGGCGTCGGTTTTGATATCACCCAGATGTTTGCCGTAGCCCTTCAGGTCAAGCGCTCGCTGCTGCTTTCGCAATGGAACTTCGGCGCGCCCATGAGTCTCACGACTCCCGGCGTGTGGATCGTGGATCTGAGCGTCCAGCTGTGGAATTAGGATTTGTAATGCCTTGAGAGTGCATTGTTTAGCGCATGGAAGCGCGGTGCACTCTCAAGGCATTACAAATCCCCTAATGGGATGCTAGTCCTTCTTCGTCCAATTGCCCTTGGCGTCTTCGATCCAGGTGCCTGAGGGCGAAACGCGCTGAAAAGAGCGCGAGAAGCTCTCTTCAACCTTGGCTAGATCGCTTCGGCCCATGTGATTGGCTTTGAGCACTTCTTTATAGAGGTCTTTTCTCAGATCGTTTTCTTCGTCCACGAAGGCTTCAAGTTTCTTCTTTTCAATGGGCTGTAACGCCTCGTCACCGCGTACTTTGAGGTAGCCATTTTTGGCTTCACCAATGAGGCCTGCCTTTTTCTTGGCCTTAATTTCGGGCACTTTCTCGCGGATCTTGTCCTTGATTGCTTTGGCCTTGGGAGTGTCGGCGTGAACCGAGAACTCAGCGAAAGCCTCCGAGATCAGCAAGCCGTGTAAAAAGGATGTGGGCTTTTCTTCAGCCTTCTCAGGAGCTTTTTCGCCAGCTTTGGGTTCCTCAGATGCAGGAGCCGGTTTGGCGACCTTGGTGCGTCCTTTGGTTTCGTAAAGATCGTTCACGAAATCATCGGATGCTTGCTGAACAGCGCTCTCCGGAAAAGTCACGTTCACCGTCACGCATGCGGAGATGCCGGCGGCTAAGCTAAAACTCAGGAGGGAAGCAATCAGGGAGGGGCGCATCGAAATTCTCCTTTTTACGGTTCGCGTAATTACGCTTGAGGATCGGCATTAATACTCCGGCCACTCGTTTCACGAAACTTGTCATCGCCGTAGTTTCCACAACTACTGGATACCTCGGTGCGTGTAATGGAATATTAACCCGCCTTCCGCGCAGGATAAAATGACTTTTGGCCCTGAACTCCGGATTCGGCGGGTGGTTGGGGTCGCCATGATCATCGAGCGTATGAAGCTCGATCATGCTGTTGCGCGCTATGGCGTTGATACCTGCGTAGTAGACGTTAAAGCCGCCAAACAGTGTCACTTGCGGGCCAAAGGCAAACAGGTTGACGAACCAAGGCAGTTCATCGATTGAGGCGCCGCCCAATAGCCTGATGAAGTTGTGCATGGCCTCTGTGGCAAACACGGCTTCGTTGCGACCCGGAAGCGGCGCGATGCGAACCTGGGCGTCATAGTGGATGGGAACTCCATTGCGAACGACGGTATCGTGCGAGTAGCCCGTGAGCAGGCCATCGATGTTTCCGAAACCGGTCCATTCGCTCATCTTATCGAGCCTGATTCCTCCCATGGTCGCATCGAAACGAAGCTCTGAAGCGCGGCTTCCCCAATCGCGCACGGCAAGATTGCCCAGAAAGACGTTCCCGTTAAACAGATCGACTTGAATGCCGCCTTTGGGAGTAAAAGAGTCTTCGGTCAAAGCGACCTCCGGGAATGTCACCGTCACGGTAGCCGGAGGCAAGCGCGTCGGAGCGAGGCAGAGTCCCGGAGCTATTTTTTGAGTATCAAACTGCTTGAGCTCGATCGATGTGCGTCCCTTAAATCGGGGTTTCCCCCCTGCGTAAGAAATCTCGCCGCTCAGCGCCCCCAATTCGAGAGGCACCGCTTCAATTGAAAGCGGGGGTTTTGAAACCGAAACTTGAAGCTTCACTTGATCCTTGAATAGGTGCTCCCGGGAGGTAGCCGAAAAGCTCAAGGGATCGAGGTGTGCCCGGATATTTTTGTAGAAAGCCGACTCAAAGTGGATCAATCCACCCTGCAACCCGCGTTCTAGGGATACTGGAAGGTGTGCGTCTAAGTCTCGGATCGCTAAGTTATTTTCGTCCCACCGCGCTCGAAGACCTTTGAGGTCAATCGTAGCGTTGGCCTGGATGGCCTCGCGTCTAAAAGGAAAGGGGATCTGAGCTCTTCCTTGGGCTTGGATCTTTCCGCCTCGTAAAGCGATTTCATCCCAGGGCTCTTGATCATCCCAATGAAGGGCTTTGAGAGCTGCAAAAAATACGGTGGGGACATCGATCGATCCAGTGCGCCAATCGACGAGAGCTTCTTGGAGTTTTTGCGCGGGGTCATATTTGAGTTTTGCAGCCGCCGAAAAATACGGCGCGCGATTTGTACCCACGTGGAACATCGCGGATTGGAGAGCGCCCTCAAGAAGATCAACTCGACCGCTCATAGGTAAGGACGCGAGTGGAATCGTCACGTAGGTTTTCCCCTCGAGCCATTCGGAGGATTGAGCGTGCGCTTCGAACGGAAATTCGTTTCCAAGCCTCAGCGGACTGAGCTCCATGGTTCCTGAGGAATGGAACGTAAAGCCGCTCAGACTGAGTGCGCGTTCTTCTTGTCCGGGTTGTTGCTTGGGCATCCAAGTCAAAGTCTTGAGTCCCGTGGCAAGTCTGAGTCGGTTGTCTGCCCAAATCAAAGAGAACGCCGGTTGTTCTATTTCCAGGCCGACAGGTGCGAATTTGAATTTGGATTCTGCTACGGCGATCTCAGCGGATTCGAGGCGCATCAAGTTTTTGCTCCCGCGGATCCAAACATCAATCGTGATGCTGCTGCTTCTGGCGGTAGGTAGACCCACGGGTTCGATGGTGGCTTCGAGCGGGTAGTGCAAGGTGGCTTGGTTTTTTTTCGCATTCCTCTCGAACTGAATGGGCCCCTCAAAACGTAGGCGCCATTCTCCCCAGCGAACGACAAACGCAAGCCGCTCGATGTTGCCGCGAAACAGCTGGGTGAGTTCTTCTTTGAACTCCACTTTTTCGACTTCAAACGGAAGGTGAGGAGCGACTCTACTGATGTAGTGACGCACGACCCAGGTCTTTGCCCACTTCATTAATACCCCGGTGCGCCAAAGCAATGCGACTGAGCCCATAGCCAGGACAGAAAAGATCGCGATGGAAATGAGGATTTTCCGGGAGCGGGACATGGCGCGCTTGTTGAAATGGTAACACGCTTACTGCATGAGGCCGCGGATCATTGGAACGCCTTTGAGTTGGGGCTGGACTCGGATGAGATCCATCGCAACGGCCTTGGCTTCGGGCTTCTTTTGAAGCTCAACCAAGGTGCGCATCTCGCCAAACCAAGGCACTAAGTCGGCGGGGTTTTGGGTGCGGGCTTTGTGGAATGCGCGCACGGCGTCACGCGGTTGGTCTTGCTTGACGTAGATCTCGCCCTTGAGCGCCCAAGCCGCGGAGGACTTAGGTTTTTCCTTCAAGAAATCATCACATACTACTTGAGCTTCCTTGAATTTCCCCTTTTCTATCAGGGACGTAGTCTTTTCCCTTAAAGCAGTTTCGTCCTTAATGGATTCGCGTATTGCAGCCACTACTTGAGGGGATGCTTCACGAATGACGGGAGTGCTTCGTTTTCGCTCGATAATCTCGCTCTTGGTCTCTGTCGGCAGCTGCTTAGACGCCACCTCGCGCATGGGAGCAGGTGCAGCGGTTGCAGTAGTCGGTGCGGGTGCGGCTTTAGCCACCGTGCGGTGCTCCTGACGAGGAGCAGGGACGGGGTGGTTTTGGGCCATGAGTTTGCGTTCACGCGCGTCGAATTTAGCGCGCCAATAGGAGAGTAGTTTTTCGTCCATGGCGGCTTTTGAGACGTCCACGGGATCCTTGAGGTTGATCCATTTGCCCAAGATGAGGTGATAGGGCGCCTTCATTTGGTTGAACTCAGCGATTTCCTTCCAGCGCTTAGACGTTCCGTAGATCACCTTGGAGAGTTCGCTGAGCGTGAGGCCCTTTTCGGTGATTCGGTAACGTGTTGCCGCCGTCGTGGTCGGAGCCGTTTGCGCAGGGGCCTTTTCCGAGGAGCCCCATGCCCATGCGTGAGTGCCCGAGAGCATGAGCAGGGCCTGCAGAATTCCTCCGCAGGTTGCGATCGTCTTATTTCGTTGGGACGGCTTAGAGCGCTTCACTCCAGACGCATCGGCTGGGTAGGCTTGAGACTTAAGTGAGTTCTATATTGGGAGGTTGACGTGAAGGTCGGCGCGGAAGCCGGAGAACCCTACAGCGCCAATGGGGAAGTCGATGAATCCAGGCCCGATGAACGTGCTGAAATAAGACACGCCAAATCCAAAACCACCGAGACCCGAGTCCTTGAGGAAAAAGTCCAATCCTATCCCTGCTGTATAGCCCAACTTTAAAGCAAGTTGGTTAGGTGCAACGGTTGCACCTGCTCCTTGAAGGGAGGCGAAGTAAAGCGACGCAATTCCTCCGCCTTCGATGTACGGCACCACGCCTTCGCTGCCTGCTTTGAGTCTGAAGCTCGGATTATAGCCAATGGACATCCCGAAATAAGCACCTGAAGGAAGGGAGCTAAAGGGCGCATTCGAAAGGAAAAAATTCCCTGTGAATCGACCGACCAAAGCGAAGGCTTCCCAGAAATCGTATCGTGTGGCCAACGATGCGCGCACTGCGAAGTCTGGGCGCAAGTTATCCACTGCGGGTAGGCCTGTATAAATCTCGTAGCCGCCTTCAATGGTGTGTTGGATTCGATCGAAGGCGAGGCACGGACTCGCTGCGACGACGAGCGTCGCAGAGGCTAAGAGGCCCAAAAGTGCATTTGGCGTCCTTGCCATCTTATTCTAGAATGAAAGAATCAAGATAGATTGTCTAGTCCCATGGAAGGAAGCTCCCGATGACACCGAATCAGTCCGTTTCACAATTTCTAACTCAGGTGGCGTTGTTCAAAGGATTATCCCAAGCGGAATGTTCTGAGCTCGAAAAGTACTTCGAGGAGCGTCGCTGCAAAGATCAGGAGACGATCTTTACCGAAGGCGAAAGCAGCGACGGCATCTACGTCATTTGCGACGGATACGCCGAGGTGCTTAGACAGATCAAAGAACGAATGGTGTTCATTAATCTCCTGGGAGCAGGTGAGGCGTTTGGCGAGGCGGCTCTTTTTGATCAACTCAAGCGTACTGCCACGTTGAAGGCTAAGGGCGATACCCATCTTCTCTTGCTCAAGCGCGAGCGATTTTTCGACTTCCTTAAGAAACACCCCGCCAGCGGCAATTCGATTCTATTAGAAATGTTGCGGCGTGTTTTCACCCGCCTCAATGACACAAGCCGCGAGCTCAGGGACCAGCGTCGAGAAAATCTGACGCAGGATTCGATCGACAAGCTTTTCGCGTGAAAATGAAGACATGAGGGTGCACCGCTTCACACCATGAAAGCATGGGTGTCAGCTGACACTGACGAACACTCGCGTTTAAGTAAGTTCAGGCGCGTGGACTTCAAAGGCAAAGATAAGGGCTGGGTGAGGACGTTTACATGGGCATTGTTTAGCGCATGGAAGCGCGGTGCCCATGTAAACGTTCTCAACCGGCTTTCTTAGTCGTTGCCCCTGTCATGCTGTGCGTAAACTCCAGGGGAGCGCTCATGGAACTGGTGCCCTGCTTACTATTGGCAGCGTCGCTGAAGTTCAAGTTGCGCTCGAAGTCCGAAGCGTTCACCGAGGCGCGTTTTGCGGTTTCGAGCGTAATAACCCCGCTGCGCAAAAGCTCAAGTAAGTGTTGATCGAAGGTCTGCCCGCCTAAGATATCCTTGGAGTTTTCGATAAATTGCGGGATCGACGCTGTCTTAGATGCGTCGGCGATGCATTCTTGGATCGCAGTGTTCACGAGCATGATCTCGAGCGTCAGAGCACGGCCCTTTCCGGAGGCCGGAGTCAGCAGGCGTTGCGAAACCGTGGCCTTGAGGCAGTCGGCAAGACGCAGGCGCACCATGGCCTGTTCATCCGAGGGAAACATCGATACGAGGCGCCCTACCGTTTTGGCAGCGTCAGTCGTATGCACGGTGCTCAAAACCAGGTGACCCGTCTCGGCGGCTTTTAGCGCGATGTCGATTGTTTCGGTGTCACGCATCTCGCCTACTAAGATGACGTCAGGGTCTTGCCTTAAGGCCGAGCGCAGAGCGTCAGCAAAGCTACGTGTGTCTCGACCGACCTCGCGTTGCGTGACCTTGGCTTTCATTTGTGGATGGACGAACTCCACTGGATCTTCGATCGTCACGATATGAACGGCCTGCCTCGAGTTGAGATAGTGAATGAGCGCGGCAAGCGTCGTGCTCTTTCCCTGACCCGTTGCCCCAGTCACCAAAACAAAGCCCCGTTCCATCTCAGCGATCTTCTTAAATACGGGGGGTAGACCCAAGGACTCCATTGTAGGGATCTCAAGCGGGATGAGCCTCAGGACTGCGGCCACCTTGCCATCGTGCCTAAAGAGGTTAAACCTAAACCGGCACACCCCAGGCAAGTCATAGGAGCCATCAAGCTCAAAGGCTCCGGCGAAGCGTTGCTTTTGGGCATCATTTAATAAGGAGTGTGTAAGGGCGCCCAGATCCGCGTCAGTGAGAGCAGGGACCGAAACCTGCACGAGCTCGCCTTGAATACGGAACGTCGGAGGCGAGCCTACCCTAAAATGGATATCGCTCACCTTGTTCTGGGCTGCAAAGCGAAGCAGTTTTTGTATACCAGCCGCGTCAAACGCCATGGTCTTCGCGTTTCCCTCAAAAGTTTCTTCGGTCAGGCTACTCATATTCTTAAAGTCTCAGTTGTTTTCGTCGATATGAATTCGAGGACTACTGAATATGAGAAAGCCTATTGCTCACCTAAGCATCCATTTCGCCGCACTTCTGGCGCTGTCCACCCTTGCGAGCCAACGTGCTTACGCAGAACGCCTGGTACAAGATCAAGTAGGCGTGCGACAGGCGGTGATGGAAGTAAATCGCTGCTGTAAGAACAGCCTGGATAAACCGCTGGACGATACTTTCAAATGCGCGGCCGGCAATGAGGCGATGAGCTGCTTAGAAACAGCCCAAAAGAAAGCGGAGCCCAATTATCAGGAAGGCGCCGCTGGACTCAAAAAGCTTCTCGCATCCAAGCCCAAGCTCAAGGCAGCTTGCGCATCGAAGGAAAAAAGCGGAGACGCATGGATTGATTGCCTTGAGAAAAACACCAAGGGTCTGGACAACTCGTTGGTCCAAGCTTATTGGGGCGGCCTTGTTGTTAAGGACATGGTTAAGGGAGCGATCGAGCGTGCAGGTGGCAAACCTCGCGATCCTAAGCTCAATCCTACGACCAACATCGCAAGCTTCGTAGGCGACGATCCCTTGAAGCTGGATACGGGTCCTATGGAGTGCCCTAAAGAAAACCCGATGTCCGTAGCTTCGGGCTCCCAATTTGACCCTCGTGTTTTGCGCTCCACAGTCGCAACAGGGGAGTCGGCGGTTTGCGAAACTTGCGTGGGTACCAAGCAAGTCGGCGCTTCTACTCCTAAGGAACTCGCGGCTCTCAGCTCGCTTAGTGCAGTCAACGTTGAGGAAGCTTTCGACAAGGGTAAGCCGATCCTTCAAAAACAATTCGAAGGCCACCTCACCGAAGTGTACGGCGAGCGCCTCCTTGAGAATATCTACATCCACGAAGGCAAAGAAGGCGTCCAACGTCGCCTTGCCGAAGCCCAAAACGCGATGGGCTGCTTCTCGGGGCACGCCAAGACTTCGTTTCCCGAGCTCGCTAAGCAGATTCCGAACTTCTCGGACGAGCAGCGTGCAGAGATGCGCCAGCAACGCTTTGCGCATATGACCTACGCGGCTCAATGTCACAAGGTTATCTCCGATCGCCTCCTGGCTTTGGGAGCTCACCTCGGCAATCTTAAGGACCCAGTGGTGACGCTGTCTTTGCGCGCCATGGCTGAGCAAACGGGGGGATCCACCGCCGGCGCTTCGGCAGTCGAAATGGGAATCAACTTCATTCCAGTTGCAGGCTTCGTATACGGAACGATTTCCCAGACCCAAGGGATTCGTCGCCAAGAAGGGGAGTGCAATAAGTACTTGGCCCACTTCGATTCGACCCAGAAAAAGGGCGGAGAGAACTACGAAAAATGTAAGAACATGGCTCTTGAGTTCGCAGCTCTCAATGCGGAGCTCTCGACTCTGGATCGCGCATATCCGTCCTTGGCGATGAAGTCTTCCTCCGGAAAAGACAACCTTGGGACGATGATCTCTCAGTCCATCGGTGTCGACCCTCGCGTGAAGTCCTACAACGCGGATCCAACGCCAACCAAGGAAAGCGAACTAGGTAACTTGTCTAACGGAACCTGCATGGATCAGTTCCGCGAAGACCCAAAGAACCCTGAATCGCCCATGATCGCCCCACCTCTAAGAAGGTCGCTCAGGGTTATCTCAGCGGCCGGAGCAACCGAAGTCAGCGGTTTGCTGGCCGATACTCGCAAGATGATGGAAGAAGTCTGCGACGAAGGCATCATGACTCAGGTCAAGAAGATCACTCTACAAAGGACCTAAGACTCCTCGTGAGGCTGTGGGTTCTGAGCATTACGAAATCCAGATCTCCTCAATCTTTCTATGCTTGCGATCGTTTCGCCGACCTCTCGGGTGCCGGCGTGAAATGGGCTATCTCAAGAAGGAAGAAGTGCCAAAAGCTCTCAGCGATAAGAAGTCCTGCGAAGACCGCAAATCCGCAGGTTGGGTATCTTGCCGCTGGCACGACCAAAACGGCCGCTTCGAAGGCCAAATGGCTAACGTCGGCGCATTCACCTCCCAAGGCATGATGCTCTCAGGTCTTTCGATCGGCGGCGGCTTGGCTAAGGTCGCCACGAGCGGTTGGAAGGGTGTCCTTCGTCGCATGGTCGGCGGCGGTCTGATGATCTCCGCAATCGGCGGCAGCACTCAGCTGCTCTCGGTGAACGATCCTGCGCAAGTTCGCGCTAAAGCAGCGATGAAGCTGGGCGAATTCCAAACCGGACTGACGTCGGCCGAAGAATACACGCGTTCGATCGAGACGCTTGAGAGAACCCCTGGTTGGGGCCGCGTGCTGGGTGAGACGTTCCTCATGGGCGCCCTCAATCCGTTCGTGATCTGGTCTGCCGAAGGTGCGGCCGCTGCAGCAGGCGTCAAAGTCAAAGCAGCTGCTAAGAACCTCAGCAAAGGCGTGCGTACCTTCGCTCTCAAAGCTTTCCACGACTTCCATGAAGCCGGCGGTAAGGTGGATCCCGAGCAGCAAGTGCGCGTCTTTAACTTCATGTCTGGCAAGTCCAAGAAGCCTCTGAGCGATGCGGATATGGCGTTCTATAACAAAGAAATCGCTCCTCGCATGGAGAAGGACGTCAAAGCCTTCGAACAAGCGATGAAAGATACGCATGCGAAGCTTTCTGCGGCTGATGCGCCTCAGACTGCCGAAGCGAAGTACCTTCGCGCCTCCTTGGCAAAGGTTCTGGGCATCGTCGATGAGCCTGTAGTTGCTCAAAAGGGTGGCGAAAGCAGCCTGCCGACGGACATCGAAAGCGCTCTGAAGAGCGCAGCCGAAGCTCGTGATCTGGCTCTGGCTCGCGAAGCCGAAACGGTTGCTAAACAGCAAGGCTATAAGATGAGCGCGGAATACAAGGCCGCTATCACTGATGCCGACACCATTCCTGCGGCAGCAGCTAAGAACGCCAACGCTAAATCCAAGAGCCGCGCTGTCATCGTCAAGATCCAGAGCCCCAAGTCCCCGTTTTACGCTTGGAAAAAGGCGATCGCGACGGTTTGTATCGTAGCGACTGCGGCCTGCACGGATGTCGTAAATCACATCGAGAGCAACGGCAAAACACCGATGTCTCGCGAAGTCGCCGAGCAAGTCGTGAAGATCAACAAGGATACAGCTGAGAACGCGATTTTGGCCGTAGCCAAGGAGAAGGAAGCGGTTCAGCAGAACACGAAGCTCACTCCTAAGGCTAAAGAAACGATCATCTCCAAGATCGAGCGCGTCGCAGGCGATATGCTGGAGCGCGTAGACTCTGAGCTCAATAAGTTCGTCAACGATAACTTCAAAGACGAAGTCTCTGAAGCTCTGCAACTTCACAGGATCTACCGTCGCCAAGGCATGACCCCCATGGCGATCCGCACGAAGTTCCAAGAGATCCGCGACAAGTGCAAAGAGTGCGAGAAGAACCCTGCAGGCTGCCCTGTTGACATGGGTGGTACGAGCAAGGCTCAAGGAGCTTAGTTTCTGAGCCGCGGGAATCGGCGTCAGAACTCAGTTCGTGTCGACGGCAAGGCGATCGCAGCGGATCTTCTAGCCAGGCTTCCTGAGAGTGATCGCAAGCGCATCTTGTCTGAGATGCAGGACCGGGATCCTTCGACCGCAGCTCAGCTTGAGAGCAGGCTCTATACCTTCGATGACCTCCAGGGGCTGGACGAGAAAAGCTTTCGCACCCTCTTCGAAGAGACTCCGCGCAACACTTGGTTACTAGCCCTGAGGGGGGCGCCTGCTGAATTCGTCAATTACCTGCGCACTCGCTTAAGCATGCGCGCCCATGAGGCGCTCATGGAAGAAGTGGGCCTGCTGGGACCAAAGCCTGCTTCGGCGATCGATGCGGCGCGCCGTGATCTGATCGAAGGGGCTAAGAAGCTTCACACTCAGGGAAAACTCACGCTTTCGAAGCCCTCGGCCGAAAAGCCCTAAAAGGGTTGGCCCCATGGAAAAAAAGCAGCAAGCCCCGTCCAAAATGCTCTTCTGGCTCCAGCTCCCGCTGGTAGCTATTTTTACCGCAGCGTTCTTGGTCACTGAGTTGGGCTCACAAGGCAAACTTGAGAGTGCCTTCTTGCGCGAGAAGGTTTATCCCGGTGTCTCCCGAGTGGCTAACCTTGTCACCGATACTAAGTTTAAGATTCGCGGTCCGCAGGCTCCAAAAAACAAGATCGTGATCGTCGAAGTCGATAGCCAATCCATTGAAGCCTTGGGGCGTTGGCCTTGGCACAGAGACGTTCAAGCGTTCTTGATTCACAAGGTGTTTGAGTCCGGCGCAAAGGCGGTAGGCCTCGACATCGTGTACTCCGAGCCAGACAAGCGTGTGCCTGAGGAATTGGGCAAGATCCTCAACGACAAGGGATTGGGTAAGATCGCCGAGCAATTCGAAACCGACCGCGAGCTCGAAAAAGTATTCGCCGCTTATCGCGAGAAGCTCGTTTTAGGCTGGGTGTCTGAGTCGGTTTGCCAACCGCTGTACCACGGCGAGGAAATGTGCCCCATCATGGCTCCTGAGGCGATCGCAAGCCTTCCGGAGGGCTTCGACAAGTTTGCCTATTCTCTGTTTCAAACTGCAGGCGGCTTCGATCCCAAGGCCACGCCCTTTGCTTCGTTTCCGACGCTGATTTCCAACATTCCCTCTTACAACGCGGTGGCGGCGCACTCGGGCTATCTCAATGGCTTTCAGGACTCCGACGGCTACATCCGAAAATCCAGCCTCTTGATGATGGCCAACGGAAAGCCTTTCCCTTCGATGGCTATGGAAATGGCTCGCATTGCCCGCGGCCAGGACCTTCAAGTGATTCTAGATTCCAAGCAGCGCGTTCAAAGCATCGGATTTGCCGCAAATGCAGCCAATCCCGAAGTCACGCTGCCCGTCACCCCGATCGGCGCCATGGAAGTGAATTTTCGTGGACCTGGCCGCACGTTTCCCCTATGTTCCAGTCGTAGACATCTTGCGCGACGGGGACGAGCTTAAGGACGAAGTGAACCGCAAGCTCGCAGGCGCTTCAAAGCGCGAGCTTTTGAAAGACGCTCTTGTTCTTATCGGTATCTCAGCCATCGGTGTGTTCGATATGAGAGCGTTTCCGCTTGACGGCAACGCCCTCTGGGGTCGAGATCCACGCCAACATCTTAGATAACCTGCTCTCCGCCGATCCGATGATTCCTAGCTCGCGCGGAGCCGGGTCCTTTTTCATCTTGCTGCTCATGATCGTAGGCGCGCTTGCCTTTGGTCGCTACGCCGGCCGCTGGGAAGCTGTTCCCGCCCTGCTGCTTTTCGTAGGTGTTTTCGGCGGAACTGCGCTCATCGACCAAGCTTTGCTGTTTTCTCGCAATTGGAACTGGAACTTAAGTTTCCTCTACTTGGAACTGGCAGCCATCTTCGGTTTCACGATCGCAGCCAAGTACGTCTTGGAAGAAAAGAATAAGAAGTTCATCAAGGGCGCGTTCGCGAAGTACGTCTCTCCAGACGTTGTGGATTCGATCTTAAAGGATCCTGACAAGCTGAGCTTGGGTGGCGAAAAACGCGAGCTCACGATCATGTTCTCCGATATTCGATCGTTTACTACGTTCTCAGAAAAGCTCGACGCGAAAGCGCTCGCTGCGCTTCTGAACGAGTATCTGGGAGCCATGACCAAGGTTGTGTTCGAAAGCCAAGGCACGCTCGACAAGTACATCGGTGACGCGATCATGGCATTCTGGGGGGCTCCTCTTGAGCAACCCAAACATGCTGCCAACGCCTGCAAAGCGGCGATTCAGATGATGCAAAAACTTGCGGAAGAAAAGCCCAAGTACCAGGAGAAGTACGGCGTCGACATCAACATCGGCATCGGCATCAACTCCGGCATGGTCAACGTGGGCAACATGGGAAGCGACAACAACTTCGCTTACACGGTGATCGGCGACCACGTGAATCTCTCGTCACGCTTGGAGAGCTTAACGAAGTACTATGGCGTTTCGATTCTAGCGACGCGCTTCACGCTCGACGATATCGCGTCTGCTAACGAACCACTCCCACCGCATCGCACGCTGGACCACGTCAAAGTGAAGGGCAAAAAGAAAGCCGTCGAGCTCATTCAAATTCTCGACAAGACGATCGATCCCTCAGGCATCAAGCTTTTTGACGAAGCTCGTGTCGCTTATCTGGCCCAGAAATGGGACGAAGCAACCGCGCTTTTTGAGAAGGCTAAGGCCGTCGCCGGCCATGAGGGCGTCTGTACGATGTACATCGAGCGCATTCCGGAGCTCAAGACCATGTCCTTAGGTCAGGACTGGGATGGTAGTTGGGAAATGCATTCTAAATAATTGGGTTTGCGCGGGTACCACACATCCTGTGTTTCGTCGCCTGCTGCGCGCGCGCCTTCCTGGCGCGACGAATACCCGTCGCAAACTCAATTATTTAGAATCTGTGAATGAGAGTGCCGCCGGCGGGACATTAGTTTTCCGCGAGGCGAGTCAGAGGCTGTTCGCAAAACAAACTGTTTTGTGAAGTGCACGTGAGTCGGACTCAGAAGCAGCTGACAAAACACTTTGTTTCGTCAAAGGGCTCTGACTCCAAATCTCGCTAGTTAGGGGGAGACGTCCGAGCCGCCGCCCGAGCGGTCGTAGCCATCATCGGTGCTTGAGCGACCGTTGCTGCGTCCTTCGTCAGATAGCGGGCCACGATCGTCAGCGCGGTTAGCTTGCCTGGTACCTTTGCTCGAGACGTCCCAAGGCGCTGACCGGCGCTTGCTCGCACTGGTTTCGTCGGAGCTGGCAGAGATCTCCGAGTCTTCGGCCTGCTGCTTGGCTTCCGCGCGCAGAGCCTTTCTGACTTCAGGAACGAGTTTGCTGGTGTCCATTCCGCCGATGCCCACCAGGCGCGCGCTAGCACGCACCGGGACCTTGCGGTTGGAGATGCTGAACTCGTTGAGGAGTCCAACGCCGTTTTCATTGGCTTGGATGATCAAAAGGGGGCTTTTCCCATCCAGAATAATGACGTCAAAGGCCCTGTGGAAACCTGGGAGCTCAAGCGACAAATCTCGACGATGGCGGCCCAAGTAGTCCTTAAGCGCCTCTTTCCAGATCTGGGGGGAGCGAATGGAGTAAATATAGGACGAAATGTAGTTGCTGTGATCCCGAGTCACCAATACCTCGCTGCGAGCGAGAGCTCCTAGGCAGGGTTTGGCCTCCAGGATCCAAGCATCCATACTGGATGCCTGAGAAAGGCTGGAACTAATTGAAATTATTAATAAAAAAGCAGAAAACGCCTGAAACATGAATTTTACCCCATCCCACACGCACGTAACCGTGCGGTGCGTTAGATAACTAAATGAGGTAAAATCGTCAAGCCTATCCCCCGAATTCGACTAAATTTTTCATGCCTGACAAGAAAGCTCCGTGTAAAATTTGACAATGGGCGTCATCCACGATACGAGCCCCGCATGTTTCGGGTGGGTCAGATCATCCTTTTTGCGGCTCTCATGAGCATCGCCTCTGCCAGGGCGGCATATCCCGCGTGGCCTGAGTCGCAAAGGCCCGTCGTTTGTTCGGGCGAACAGGTGGCGGTTATCGCTTCGGGCGCCAAGACGAGACGTGAGCAGGTTAATGCCTTCGATGCATGCGTGAAGGCTGCGTTGCCGGATCACCCGCTGGATCATCCCTATGAATTGATGCGCCAGTCGATGAATCGGGCGGACAAGCTTCTGGATATCAACACGCTCAAGGATTTCATTTCGATCGATTTCGTTAAGCTTTTTGGCCGAAATCACGTCGAGGAGATTTGGGCCGCTGTCCTCAAGGACATGAAAGCCCATCGAGCGGCATCGGCCCAGAATCGCCCGGGACGCAAAGCCTTGAGCAAGCTCATCACGGTCCTCGAAGAGGTGAGGGCGGAGGCCAACGAGAAGGCGGATTCGAGTTTTTTCGGCGCTGCGCCGGACGTCAACTATCTCAGAGGGTTGAATACCGCGTCTGAGAATCAGTTCCCTAAGATTTCTAAATGGTTCTGTCAGTGGAAGAAGGAAGTGGACGCCGAGATGGGAAGTGTGAGCTCGGCGGCTCAAAGTCAGGGAGCCCCTCCGGGGTTTCCTACAAAAGTGCTGGTGTGTCCTACGAAATAAGGACGGATTGGAAAGTGTGTGGGGATGAAAAATAAACTTGGGCTATTGAACGCTGTCGCTTCGGCGGGGCTTTGGATCTTCGCTTCAGGCTGCGGCGTGGAGCGATTCCCATCGTATTCGGGGATCTATTCGCTGGATTCTGCCGAAGCCGTTAACAAGAGATACGACCAGGCCGAAGTCAGGACTCAGAAGCTCGCGGACGTGCTTCCTTACGGAGTGATTCTTCCCAAGGAGCTACGCGTCTATCACAGGCCCTTCGAAGGAAATCTCACCACCTCCACGCTGCCTAAGTACATCATGCACTTGGCGGTTCTTTCCAACGACCCGCTTCAACCAGGATTTTTTTTCAACGGCGCACCGATCGATACGTACGATTCCTATACTTCGCCGTCCCCGTTTCGCCCGTACCAAGGCCTGCTTCGGGATCCGGATGACGCGTCTTCGACGAGCCCTTACAACTCGCGCGTCCTGCCGATCACCAAAATCAACTACTCTTGGACGGATCCTGATGCGCCCATCGGCCACGGCGTTACGAATTCGGGAATGCCCTACGAATATCCAACCTGCGTGTATACGATCAGCGCGTATGTGACGATCAAGGTGTCGCCTGATCCCGAGCTGCTGATCTACCCAGCTAGCAGCGCGGACGGATACAAGGGCGTCTATGAGCCGCGGTGCTTTAGCGAATGTTCATCTACGCGCCAGGTCTATAGCGAGCGCTGGGGCCACAGCCAACAAATCACTGTGACTTTCACTGCTTCCAAGTCTGTCGTGAAGTACCCTAGACCAATTTGCGATGAGCCCAAAGACTCTTCCATCAAAGTGGTTGCATCTTACTCTCGTACTCAAATCATCGATGGTCCCGATCTGCGCGAGTCCAATGACAGGTCTTTGGAGCCTGAGATCAAGAAGTACTTAAAGGGCGATCCGGAAGCGTTTCTTCAAAACGTATTCGACGTTTCGACCAAGGCTGAAGACTATCTTCCGCTGCTGCGCTGACCGATCGTCAAGAAAAACCCCACGCGCTTGAGGGCCGGCAAGAATCGGTTTTCGATCTCTCGCACGAAGTCCTCGCTCGAGGCGTCCTCAGGTGCCCAGGGCGTGTCATCAAGTTTGGTGATGTTGCGCACGAAGATCGCAGGCGAAGCCTCGGGGTTTTCCTTCTTAAGATCGAATACGAGCTTCTTATCCTCGGTGATGAGCGAGTAGCGATAGGGCGTGCGCGCAAGATAGATGGCGGACGGCAGGGCCGAAAAATGTCTCGGGCTGTAACGGAGCAGGGAACGACCTTCATAGAGATCTTCCGTGCCGTCATAGATGCCGGCCAGGTCCAAGAAGGTGGGCAAGGCATGAATATGAGAGGCGATCGCATCTAAGGCGCGGCGTTTTTCGCGAGCGGGTAATTTCAGGACAAAGGGAATTCGGGTCTGCTCTTCGTACAGGGTTCGTGAATGGGCGAATGCCCCGTGTTCCATAAACTCCTCGCCGTGGTCACCCAAAGCTAAGATCCCTGAATTGTCATAAATGCCCTTGTTTTTAAGGGCTTTTACGATTTCTCCTACGCGCTCATCCACGGAGTAAACAGAATTGAGATAACGGTTCTTGAGTCTCGTGGGGCCGTCTTTTTCGTAGGCCAAGGTCATGAGGTTTGGATTGTCGTCAAATGGAGTGAACGGAGTTTTTGCACCCTCTGGCCAAAGGTATCTGAAGTGCGCCCCATCTAAGTAGATGATGCTTAGGCTCGGGGTGCTCCAATCTCCGCTGTTGATATCGGAGACGAGCTTTCCGGTGAGCTCGAGGTCTGAGTCGGAGGAGGGCATTAGGCGGTTGCTGCGCGTGAGGGACGTAGGGATATTGAGGTCCTCGCCGTAGACGATCCGGCCGAAGTCGAAATAAGCCAGATTAATGTCGGGCTGGCAGTAGACTCGGATTTTATATCCCGACTGTTTAAGGAGACGCAGCAGAGGGGATCCCTCGAGCTTAGCCTGATGGCGATAGGCGTTCCAATAAAGGGGATACTGAGCATGGAAGATCGAGAACCAAGCATTATGAGTGGCGTTTGAGTTGGCGTACGCCACACCATAGTTCTTGGCGTGGGCATCTTGGCTGAGTGACCATAGATGGGGCGTGGCCTGGGCATTGAGGGCATCAGCCCGAAAGCTCTCCAGAACAAACAAGAAGAGGTGAGGCGCTTGCTTCGAAGCTGTTTTGGCCTTGGGAAGCGTTCCACGGGCTTCAAACGGCCGGATCGACGCAGGGACACCTGAGCGGTACGAAGACTGCTCGGCATCCACGAAGCGCAAGCTCACTGGAAACGCCCCTTGCTCCTCAATCCATTGGGAGCGGTTTTTCCAGAATCGGCTCAAGTATTGTTCTGCGCCAGTAAAGGCCAATAGAAAGGCGCACGCCAAGACGAGCTTGCGCGAACTGACGCTCCATTTTTTACGCTGGCTCATCGTTTCGGTGGCCCGAGCTGTAAGAAACGCCCCGATGGCCATCCCGAGGAGCAGAATCACCATACCCACGAACGCTAGGG
>JBGAWT010000311.1:0-2004 GCA_044227445.1 Bdellovibrionia bacterium
CTCGACGGGGTGAGTGGTGACGAGCTGGTCTTCATCATACGCGCTCATCTTCTCGTGCGACATGAAGCTTTCCCAAACGCCCTCGTAGTCGGTGACTTTCTCCAAAGCGAGCGAGGCCATGAGCGTCGCGAAGCTCTCGTTGAGCCACAGCCCGTTCCACCAGCGCATGGTCACGAGATTTCCGAACCACTGGTGGGCCAGCTCGTGAAGAATCGTATCGGCGCGATCCCGGAGGCGGTCCACCGTCGGTTTGGATCGGTAGATCATGCGCTCGCTGTAGGTGATGGCCCCGACGTTCTCCATCGCGCCCATATTGAATTCGGGCACGAGGATCTGATCCATTTTTGAGAATGGGTAGTCCTGAGCGAAAAGCAGGCTGAAGTACTCCAGGCCCTTTCGCATCACCTGAAACCACTCGGGCGAATCGACGTACTTCATCTGGCTTTTGCGAGCGAGCAGGCGCATCGGAATCGACTGCTCACCCACCTTGGCCGCAGATTTCCAGACATGGAATGGTCCGCCGATGAGGGCGAACAAGTAAGTCGAAAAGAACTTGGTGCGCGGGAATTTCCAGTTCTTGGCTTCTCCGTCGGCTTTGGGCGCCTCGCTCTCAAGCGTGTTGGTCACGATCTGCCAGTTCTTGGGCGCCTTAACTTCGACTTGATAGCTGGCTTTGAGGTCCGGTTGATCGAAGCAAGGAAACACCCAGTGCGCGCGGTAAGGCTCTAGGAAAGTGTAGACGTAAACTCCTTTGTCTTCGGGATCAGTAAAGCGATGAAACCCTGTTCCGTCGTTGGAGAACGGGCGCTCATAGGTGACGACAACGGCATTTTGCGCGGCTTTGAGCTCTCCCAGGCGGATCTTGATGCGGTTGCCGTCGTAATAGTCTTTGATCTCACCCTGAGGAACCGCTTTGCCGTTGATCGTGAGCTCAGTCACTGTCGCGGACTGGAGTTCCAGAAAGGTCGCCTTGCCGCCGTCTGAGGCATTGGGCTTCAGGTTGAATTTCACGGTCGCTTTGCCTTTGAAGACCGGCTGGTCTGAGGTCAGGTCAAAGGAAAGCTCGTACTGAGGCCTACCGATCTGTTTGGCACGAGCGACGGCTTCGTCTTGAGTAAGGCGATCGGCGGCGTGAGCGTGAGTGGCGATGAGTGTGGTGCAGAGCAGTAGGAAGAGGCGCATCATCTATATAGTCATTTTCGCGCAAGGGCGTGCGCAATTCAATGGCTGAGTCAGACTTCGACCGCTTCCAACTTCTCCACCTTGATTCCCACGGACTCAAGCAGTCCCACGGAGTCGCGGATCCGGTAGTCCTGCGCGTAGTACACGGCGCGTACGTTACCCAAGTTAATGAGGCGTTTTGCGCAGGCTACGCAGGGAAGGTGGGTGACGAAGACGTTTTTTTCGATAAACCGAGGGGCGTCGCAGTTGATGACGGCGTTTTCTTCCGAATGCAGGCAGCCGCAGTTGCCCGCCTCCTCGCGATCGCAGGTATTGGGCAATCCCGTTGCGTTGCCGTTGTAGCCCACGGCTAAGACTTTTCGAAAGTCCGTGGTCGTGATGACCGTGCCCACCGACAAGCGAACGCATGTCGAGCGCTCGGCTAGCACGGATGCGAGTTTCATATAGATGCTTTGGAAACTAGGCCGTTTCTTCACGTCTTACCTTCGACCTTCACGAACGACAGGTAGTGCTCGAGCTCCTTGATCGACTCGTGGATATCGTCCACGGCGCGGTGCTTATTGCCCTTTTTGAGCTCCACGCCATAGCGGTCGCGGAAAACTTCTTTGAACGAACTGACGTCGATCATTCGGTAATGCAAGCGCTTGGCAAACTCCGGCATGTAGCGATCGATAAAGCGTCGATCGTTTCCAATGGAGTTTCCCGTGAGCACGATCTTGTCATTGGTCTTAAAAAAACGATCGCAAAGCCCACCCAGCTCGCGCTCTACCTGCGACAGCGGGGTGCCTCCAGGAATGGCTGCGGTAAGGCCGCTTTCGCCGT
>JBGAWT010000039.1:0-17663 GCA_044227445.1 Bdellovibrionia bacterium
GTTTTCGCTCCGGGGCACCGTTGAGCAACTCGAACAGACCAAGCATCAGCTCTCGCTTCCCAATGAGCAGCGCGAGCAAAAGGATCCCAGGTGGTTCGCTAAACATCGAGACCCTGAAAAAAATCCAGTGACCCTCTCCTTGCGCGAAAAGATCAACGCTCTTCGCAATACCGTTGCCGACATCAATGCGGACATCAAAAAGTCCGAAAAGAAATCCTCGGATCTCGCTTCAGCTCAAATCACCGATGCTTGGGTCAAAGACCCAAAGTTCACCGAAAAATCGATGCATGACGCGATCACCGAAGTTGCAAAGCAAACAGGCACGGGAGTCGCCGATGCGAAGGTGTTGATCGAGTCGGGTCTCCGCAGGGGAATGAACCAAGACCAAATTTCCCGCCGCTATCTCGAGATTCAAGAAACTCTGAAAAAAAATGACCGAAGTAATGTTTCGTCCCGCAACATCACCCTTCTTACTCAGCTTGCTGTGGAATCATTTGCCAGTAGCGACCGTGTAACGCGTGCCTACCTGACCCTCGAAAATCTTTCGTCGGGGCTTAGAAGAAAGCACTCTCCGTTTGGAGAGCTGTCGCTCATGGCGCTCACCGAGGCCTGCATCGAACTTGAGACAAGCCCTGAGCGCATGTGGGAGCGCTTAAAGTCCATCAAGGCGCTGCTCCCTGCTAAAATCTCGCTCTCGGACGCAGCTTTAGTTTCGCTCACGCGCTCGAGTTTTCGATATCCCGGATTTTTACATGCCGAACTCATTACCCACTTTGAAACCGTCGCTAAATCCCTGGAGCTAATCAAACTGCCGGCAAATGACCTCGCTATCGCTACGCTGGTCGAAGTCGGTCTTGAGATTCTGCGCGTCCGGCTAAACCTAGCGGACCACTACAGGTCCATGCGCGACGCAGTAACTCAGTCGCATCTTCCATTTACACGCGACGAAAACATCGCCCAGATCCTCTGGTTCTCACTTCATTTTAACCTCACTACCGAGCAGACCACAGCGATGCTGGTTCGCGCTTACGACGTGGGCGGGCCCGATACGCGCTTATCCGAAGTGCTCACGACACTGGCGACAGCCGCATCGCGTGTAAAAGAAGGCTTTCAATTCGCTGACATCACCAAGGGTGAGATCACTCAAGTCATGATGGAGCATTCGTCTCGCTTGCCCCTCCGGCAGCAGCTTCAGGACCAGGTGCTGAAACGCCCCGAAGCAAAGCGCACGTCCTCCTACAATCGATACGAATCCCAAAGGCGCTCATCGGATCGATCGAGCTCAAATGACGTCATCGACGACACGGGCAATAGCTTCTTCATCGATCTGCTTCTGGACTCCGACCCGGAACCGGTGAGGCATCATCAGGAGAGCTCCTCCTCATATGGCGGCTCTAACCATGGCTCAAGCCACCATGACTCCAGCCACCACGACACGGGCTCGCACGATTCGAGCTGGCACGACTCGGGTTCGCATGATTTCGACTCGCACGACGTGGGTGGCGATTCGAGCTTCGACTTGGGAGACTTCTTTGATTTTGATTAAAAATAGTAGGCCACGCTAGGCGAAGCGACGATGTACTTTTGGGCCATGCTGTAGCTGCCTGAGAAATCGGCTCCCGTGCCTAGCACCGCCAGACCCAGCCTAAAGCAGATGCGCTGGGTGAAGCGATAAAAACCACCGATGTAAAGGTCAGCTTGGTTGGAGCCATTGAAGGTTCCCACGGTCAACCCCGTCATGCCCGTGCCGCCGTTGAGCAGACCGTACTCGAAGTTAGCCTCTACGCCCCAGCCATCTCGAATCGGGAGTTGACCTCCGATACCCGCAAACAGCGCACCAAAAGCGACGGGCGCCGTGAGCTCGGAGGCAGAGCTTGGGTAGATATAAGCCGTATTGCGGTAACCCAGCTTTACCCATGCCTTGGGACCAAAAAAATCGCCCGTGCTCAAGAACGCAAACCCTGCATTCATCTTCCACGCAAACTGACTCATTGAGGTGCCGCCCGCGGTGCTCGCAGCGCTGGGCGTTCCGGTGGAAGCATCGGTTTGCGAGAACGACCCAAACGCATACGAGAAGGCGAGGTTGGCAAAGAAGTAACGATTGATCCAGATCTCGCCCGCGGCCTTTGCCCCACCCAAGAAACCAGAGCCCTTGAAGCTCGTGCCACCAGTGAGCGAGCTCATCTGACGATCGTGATAACCGACCAGAAGATCTGCTACGACCCACCCCAATCGTGGCGGCTCTTCGGGCTTTTCTTCCTTGAGATCCTCTCCCAAAACGGTGGATTGGGTGTCCTTTGGCTCTTCGTAAGGAAGAATGCGGGTGACCTTCTGGTAGCGCGAAATGCGTTGCCCCTGCTCTTCGTCTAAGACGCGCGCAAAGATAATTCCTTCATCCACTTGCTCGACGGTAGCCTTACCCACGGGCGTGAGACGCCATTCGACGATCGTGCCCAAGAGAGGGTGGCGCTTGACCTCGTCCAAGGTCGCGATCACCAGTTGATCGCCCTTTTTGGTGGCCATGTGGCTTCCGACGTTGATGGTGATGGACTGGCTGTCGCGGCCGGTGACCATGGCCATATACGGAACTTTTTCGATGAGTCGATCCAGCCCGCTTTGAAGTGCGCCTTGAATATCGCCTAAGCCTACAGCCCGCCCATCTTCGGGTTCGGCCAAAGTGAAAGTCTCAGTGGCAATCAGGTCCATCTTCGGCGCTTGGATCCACTCGAGATTGAAGCGGTACTGGCGGCCTTCTTTGAGAACCTTGGTGCGAAGCAACGTCTCCGCTCGAGCGGATCGCGAAACTTGGCTCAAGATCTCTTTGTCCTCGATCAACTTGTTGTAAGGAATTTTCGAGTTGCCCAAAAGCGCGTCGGTCTTGCTGAGGTCTTTGTATTCAAAGCGCGTTTGATGCGAAAAATATTCTTTATAGGCGTCGGCGACGTAGTCACCGAAAAGCCCGTCCATATTATCCCAAGCGCGAAGTGTTCCTATGGTTTGAAACGCAAACAGGCGATCCAACTCGCTCGTGGCATGCGCTGCTGGGCTGACGAGACTTGTGAGCAGCAGGACGAAGATCGCCCTGGCACCGGGCCGTGGGTCAAGCCGCCTGACCATCGCGTGCAGCCTAGCGGCTGGAGCGTTGCGGAAGCTTTTCCTCATAGAGAGCAATAAGCGTTTTAAGTTCCGCGATTTCCTCATGAGCTTTTTGAAGCTGAGTTTGAAGGACACGAACAGAGGACTGGAGATTTCCTAGATCCGAGATAGCTTGCGCGACGTGTGCGGGAACCTGAATTTCCTGAACGCGAGTCTGATTGGCTGTCGCGCCCTCCCAACGAACGTAGTATTTCCCTGCGTCCGTCTTGAAAGGAATTTTTTGCGCTTTAATGTAGCGACGCAACGTAGAAAGACTGATTCCCGTGCGCTGCGCGTATTCCATCAGCGGAAGCCATTGTTCGGATTGACTACTAGAGGTTCCTTCGGTCATGCTTATCCAATTGTATTTCCTCGACTAACAAATTCAAGTAATCTCAGTAGTGGGCATGGAAAAAACCTTAATCGGCCCGAAAAAGAAAATCGCTCTCGTTTGTAGTGGCGGTGCGACAAAAGCAGGTGCTTTTCACCTGGGCGTCGCTTTAGGGCTCCAGGAGCAGGGCTTTCGCTTCTATGGGGGAATGTCGCAGGGCGACAAGGGCCCGGTACGCCGCCCAGGCCCCATGGATATCTCGGTTTACGTGGGCTCCAGCGCGGGCTCGATCATTTCGACCTACCTGGCCGCAGGTTACACCATCGAAAACGTCTTTAATTCGTTCTTAGGCCGTAGATCCGGCGAAGGGGAGGCCACCCTGCCCCGGCTGACTTACGCCAAGATGTTCAAGATCAGGCCCGAATTGGCGCGGGAGCAGCTGCAGCAGGTGCTTAAGATCCGCAAGACCTTGGGCAAGCTCATCGACGGAAAGCTGGATGCTCTTTTTAGCCTGGATTGGGTAAAGGCCACGGGGATCTTCTCGACCATGGGGATCGAAAAGTACCTGCGCGAAGAAGTGCTGCAATCCAATCGGTTCCAAGACTACATCGCCGATCTTTTTATCGTCGCAACCCAACTCAATCATTCGCGCAAAGTCGTCTTCGGAAAGTATTCTTACCTTCCGCCTCCGCACGACCTGACTTGCCAATACAATAACGACGCGGGAATTTCGGACGCCTGCGCGGCGAGCACGGCTTTGCCTTTCGTGTTTTCGCCTCACCCCATTCTCAACGAGCGTGGCGAGAAAACGTATTACATCGACGGTGAGATCCGCGAGACGCTCTCCACGCACGTGGCGGTGGACGCGGGGGCGGATTTAGTGATCGCAAGCTACACTCACCAGCCCTATCATTTTCATCCGGATATCGGATCGCTCACCGACCACGGATTGCCTGCGATCATCATCCAATCGCTGTACTTGCTCGTGGAGCAAAAGATCAACAACGTGATTCACAACCGCCAAAAGGAGCGCGATGCCATCCAGGCCGTCGAGCGCTACTGCCGCGAGGCCAAGGTGCCAGGCGATCACGCCAAGCGCATCTTAGAAATTCTTGAGACCGAGTTGCATCACCGCAGGAATGTGGACACGATCTACATCCATCCAGATCCAGCGGACGCTAATCTGTTTTTTGGTGACCACTTCAGCCTCTCGGCGCGCAAGCTCACGGCGATCGTAAAAAGTGGATTTCGGGCGGCGGTAGACACTTTGAAGCGATACGAGTTTGAAGACCGAAAAGTCGGCCCTGCTATCGTCACGACGGCCTAAAGCCCGTTTTGCGCCTTCAAAAACGAAGCGACAACGTCCGCAGCAGGCTTTCCGAAGGTAAAATTGTGATCGATGTTGAAGTACACATCCCTGCTCGCATCCCCTAAGGCCCAAAACGCGACGCGCGCAAGCCGGGGCTCTTTGCGCCATGCCTTATCAAAGGCCTCAAAAGCCATTCGCTGGATATTCCAATCCGGGCTTTGGTTCTTAAAATCTCCCGCAGGATTGTTCGCCCCACGTCTACCGCTCGGATATCCCACCTCAGTCAGGTGAAGGGGGCGATTCCATTTGATGGACAGGTCCACCAGCTTGTCTTTGATCCGTACCCAATTGGCGTTCAGATCCTCTTGCTTGGGTTTGTTGGCGCGGCTTAACGGAAAATAAGCTGAGACCCCGATCGCATCCACGGCGTCCCAATAGCCCAGATTGAGATTCTTCCAATTGACGGTCAGGACGAGGGGACCGCTGAAAACCTCCCTGACCCGCGAGATTAACGCGCGCCAGTGCGCCTCGTAATCATAGATAGCTCCAAACTCAGAGCCCACGATCACTTCGCTCAAATCGAAGTCGCGCGAGAGCCTCGCGATTTTTAGAATCCACTCGCCGTAAGTCGCAAACCATCTGTCGCTATTTGCTGGATTGAAATTTCCGCGCCACTCCCAGCTAGGCGTCGCCACAATGGGAAGAAACGCCACCGAAAATCCGCGCGCCTTAGCCATGCGAGCCACTCTGAGCGAAAACCCCTCGGATCCGATCTGGCAAGCGCCTACCACCGACGCCTCACTATCCATCTGGCAGTTGAAAATCGGAACTTGCACGTAACGGGCGCCCAGGCGCTGGGCTTCGTTTAGAAGCACCCCGATCTGCTCATCGGTGTACTCCTCGCTCCAGAGCACGAGATTGACACCAGAGCGACCAAAGTCCTGAAAGCTTCGTGTGATGGGCGTGAAAACAGGTGTGGGACAGCCCGTTGAGGACAACCCCAGCAAAGCGAGAACCAAAACTGAAAAGAAACTCCCCCAAAAGCGCGTCACTCGAGGGGCAACCTACCCGCTCAAACAGCCTCAAGCAAGCTACTCGTAGCGAAGCGCTTCGATCGTTTCGATCTGCGCAGCTTTGCGCGCAGGCCATACGCCGAAGATAATTCCCACGAATGTGCTGAGCAAAAACGCCGGACCCATGATCCAGGTGGGCGCGCGCATGTCGAACTTGGGCACGGCAAACCAGATGAGGTAGGTGAGCGAGACGCTGCCAAACAGCCCGATAAAACCGCCTGTGAGCGAAAGGGCGATCGCTTCGGCGATGAACTGCCGCAAGATGTCGCTTCTTCGCGCTCCCACGGCCCTTCTTACACCGATCTCGCGCGTTCGCTCGGTGACCGAAACGAGCATGATGTTCATGATCCCGATGCCACCCACGATCATGGAAATAAATGCGATCCCACCTAGCACGAAGGTGAGCATTCCCAAGATCGTGTTCATCGTTTGAAGCACGGAGACCTGAGTAAGAATCGTGAAGTCCTCGTCTCCGTTGTGTCGTGATTTGAGGATCGCTTTAGTTTCCTCAACGGCATCATCTACGCTGACTTTGGACTTTGCCTTAGCGCGAATGCCGAAGAGCTTGTCTTCATTAAATGCGCGCATCGCCGCTCGTGTCGGCACGATCGCAAGCTGGTCGACGTTGAAGCCAAGGGACTGGCCTTGCTTTTGAAGCACGCCGATCACGCGGTGCTCGCTATCATTGAATTTGATCTGTTTGCCCAAGGGATTTTGATCGTCAAAAAGCTCGTGGGCGATCTCGTTACCCAAGATGATCACGCGACGCGCAGTTTCGTCCTCCTCTCGCGAGAAAGTGGCTCCCCAAAGGATCTTGAAATTGAAAATCGTAAACAGCCTGTCGTTCGCGCCCATGACGCTCACGTTGTGCGTGCGATCCATGTACTTGAGGGTCCCGGGACCAAACATGATGCCGGTCACTCCATCGAGGTTGACGGCTTGTTTCTCGAGCGCATCCACATCGCCTAGGGTGAGCTTCTGCTTAGCCGTGGCGATGGGCGGGCCAAATCCGCCTTTCTTGTCCGTGCGCCCCGGGTTGATGATCACCAGATTGGTGCCCATACCCTCGAACTCCGAAGTGATGTAGTTGCGCGCACCGTTTCCGATAGAGACGAGCAGCACTACGGCGCCTACGCCGATGATCATGCCGAGCATCGTAAGGCCCGCGCGCATCTTGTTGGACAGCAGCGCCTCGACGGCCAGCTTGAATACCTCACGCCAGCGCATTCTTGGACTCCTTGACCTTGCCGTCAAACACCGTGATAGCGCGGGGCAGACGTGCCGCAAGCTTGGGGTCATGGGTCACCATGACGATCGTTGTGCCCTCTTTGTTGAGGTCATGGAAAAGCTTCAAGATATCTTCGCCCGACTTAGAATCCAGATTTCCAGTCGGCTCGTCAGCAAACAAGATGCGCGGGTGATTAACTAGCGCGCGGGCGATGGCCACGCGTTGGCGCTGACCACCCGAAAGCTCGTTGGGCCTATGATCAAGGCGATCGGCTAGGCCAACCTTGGTGAGCGCCTCTGTGGCTAGAGCGTGCATCTTTTCTGGCCCATAGCTCTTGTCGTAGCTCGACGCGTACACCAGAGGCATCTCGACGTTTCGCTGAGCCGAGGCGCGCGCCAACAGGTTGAAGCTTTGAAACACAAATCCGATCTTCTGGTTGCGCATCTGCGCGCGCTCATCGTCCGAAAGACTCGAGGTCTCCCGCCCTTCGAGTAGGAAGCTTCCCTCGTCCGGCTTGTCCAACAAGCCCAAGATGTTCATGAGCGTGGACTTTCCGCTCCCAGAGGGCCCGACGATCGCCACGAACTCACCTTGCTTGATGTCAAAGGACACGTGATCCAACGCGCGGATGGTCTCTTTGCCCATGACGAAGGATTTACACACGCCTTTCAGATCGATTAGGGCCACGACTGAAACTCCACTTGAACCTTCAGTCCGTCTTTCAATTCGACGTCTTCGGACGGAAACACCGCCACGTCGCCTTCTGAGATGCCCTCGAGCACCTCGCTTCGGTCGTAATTGCCCAAGCCTAGCTTAACGGGAGTCCGAACCAGCTTTCCGTCGCGATGGACGTAAACGTACTTCTGCCCGCCCACACCCAGTAGCGCGCGCGTCGGAAGGGCTAGAACGCCGTCCTTTTCATTGGTAACGATCTCAATATCTGCGGACGCTCCCACCGGAATAAGACCCTTGGCTTCGATGAACTTTAGCTCGATTTGCGAAGTGCGGTCTTGCTCCTTAGTCGCGTTCACAAAGGGAACAACCTTGCTCACCGCTGCAACCAGCCGCTCGCTACTCACGGCTAAGATTCGGATGCGCGCCTTCTGGCCCACTTTGACTTTGGCCATATCCACTTCGTCGATGCTCCCCTTGATGAGCCTCGGCTTGAGATCCACGACGCGCACTGGTGGCTTGGAAGGGGAGCTTGAGGCCACTTCGCCTAGCTCCAGGTTTTGCTCGGTGACCACTCCGTCAAATGGCGCGCGGATCATGCTGCGATCCAAATTGGCGCGAGCGATCTCAAAACCCTTGCGCGCTTGATCGAGAGCAACCTTGGAAACAAGGCCGGATTGAAAAAGTTCCTGCGAGCGCTTGAGCTCCTGCTCGCTGTCATCAAAGATGGTTCTGAGATCCGTGTTCTCCGTCTCAGCTAAAATCTGGCCTCGTTTAACATGCGCGCCCACTTGAGTAGAGATGCGCGTGATGCGCCCTGCACTTCCGAAGGAGAGCACGGCCTGCTGCTCGGCATCAACCGTGCCTGCCGTGGTGGAGGAGACGGTCGACTCGACATGCGTTTTCGTGGCCTTAACCCCTTTGAGCTTAAAGGTCTTTCCGCATCCCAGCGTGGAGAGAATAAATATCGAGAAAACAAATGCCGCTAACCGTTTCATTGGGTCACCCCGAGGTTCCAAGCCAATTTACGCATCAGTACCGAAAGGTCGATCACAGATTGCGCAAAGGTAAGTTTTGAATTCGTAAGATCGGTATCGCTTTGCAAGAGCTCCACGAGGGTGGACTTCCCCAGTCGATAGCTGGTTTGCGAAAGACGAGAGATTTCTTGGTTCTGCGCTACGATGAGGCGCGAGGACTCGACGGTTTTCTTAAGCGCCCGCACTCTGAGCACATCGTTCTCAAGCTCGGTCTTCAGCTGCTGCACATCGCGCTCGCGCTTGAGCCTCGCCACCTGCTGAGCGTTGTGCTGCTGCAAGAATGTACTCACTGTCGTGCCCCACGAAAACACCGGCACCGAAAGGGTGAGCGCAAACGCGTACGACAGCGTGTTGGTGTTGCTGAAGGCTTGTCCCCAATCCGCATTTTGATTGTACAGCGAGCCCGTAGCAGTGAGGCTCGGGAGCTCGGAGCTCATCGCCGTATGCGCTTGAGCGTCAGCCAGATCGTTCTCATTGATGATCGTCCGAAACCTTCGCGAGCGATCTGGGATCTCCGTGGCAAGCCGCTCTCCCAGAGGGCGCGCGGGATCTTCGTTCAAGTAAGTCTCAATGGGTTTTTGAATAACCTCCGAGGCCGCAAACCGATCGATCCATTGCGCGATTTCAGTCTCCGGCGCATCGACCGCGGATAGGCCAAGCCCCACGTCATCTAGATCTTTAGATGTCAGCCCGGCGTAAACGAGGAAATCGCTAAACGCTCCGGCAGACTCCGCGCGATAGGTGATCTGCTTAGCCTCAAGAGACGCAAGATTGGCTTGAGCCCTGAGCACATCGACCTTGGTGTTCTGGCCCAGCTCAAAGCGCACCTGGGCGTCTTTGACATTCGTGCGCGCGATCTGAATGGAGGACTTCAGTGTCGCTTCCTTATATAGCTGCAGAATGTAGCGGCCAAAGGCCTGCCTGAGCCTCCAGTCAAACTCTCCTCGCTGACTCTCCATTTGAATCTGAGCCAAGCGGTTTTCGGCCAGAGACTGCTCGACATAGACATGGACCGAGCGCTGATAAATCGGCGCGCTAAACGCCAAGGTCCACTTGGCGTTGTTCACTTCGTTGATCGTGATCGGAAAGGCGCCGAAGCTAAACCCGTTGGTCAAAAAGGACTGATCTTTGGACTTGTTTTGCGAGAGCGAGAGCGTGGCTGAAGGCAGCCAGCGCGCCCAGGCAGTGTAGAGCTGAGCGCCTTTCTGGCGCGCGTTAGCTTGCGCGCTTTGAACGTCTGGAGATTTTTCGATCGCGCGTTTTCGAAGCTCTTCAAAAACATTTTCGGCCGCGGGATTGAGGTGCTTGGCTGCAGGCTCTGGTGGCGGCGGAGCGAGGGGCGGGGTCTGCGCACGCGCCTTGCCGCTGATCGCAGCAAAGATGCAAAAAGCAGCCAACGCGCCGTGAAAAACCCCCATCTTTCGCATTAATAAAAGTCTACTCTTGGGCGGTAGGGCTTCAAGGCGCAAAGAGACCCCTGCTGCCAAGTCTGCCTAGATGGGCAAGCTTCAGATTTCATTCATAAAACTCCCTTTTGCGTGGGGAGGGAGAACCAGGGCTAAAATAATCAGAATAATAATTGACCAATTTACTCAGTGGTAGTAAAACCAATCCGCTGATATAGACAACGCAACGCGTTAACGGAGGTTATTGTGCTGATTAAGAGATCCTTGTCCATTCATAAGAATTCCATCAAAAAAGTCGCCCTATTCCTAAGCGGAGCTGCCGCACTGACTGCCATCACGGTTGTCGGTTGTGCACCCGTGAAGAAGAAACAAGTCACCGAGAAGGTCAGCGAACAACACGCTGCTCAACTCGCTGCCGAAGGTAAGGCCGCTGAATCCGCAGCAGAATATGCGCGCATCGGCGAGTTGCTCCTTCTGCCTGAAGGCATCATTTACGCCGACAAGATGTTCGATAAGGCTCTCGAAATCGACCCTAAGAACGGCAAAGCTAATTTCTACAGCGCAATCACCAAAGTGATGATGGCTGGCCAAGGTTACATGACCCGCTATGAACCCTTGATGACCCCAAGGGACATGGAGTACTTCGCTAACGTCAAAAAGACGCTTGCCGAAATCAGCCTCCCTGAGCTCACCAAGATGCTCACCGAAATGCCTGCTGGCAAAGGCGCATTTGGAACGAACGAAGAAATGCACCGCGCATGGCGCACTGAGATCCTCCCTGTGGTGGTTGAAGCCGGCAAAAAGCTTCGCCAGATCTCTACGGACAAACCGCTTGAGATCAACATCAACCTAGCTCGCCTGGAGCCAGGAGCTCGCGCGATCTCGGGCGTTCCAAGCAGCTATCCGTACTACTACGGCCCTTTCACGACTTCTTGGAGCAACTCCTACACGAGCTGCACCAAGAGCAAGTATTCTGGCGGCGAGTACGACTCGAAAACCAAGACCTACGCTCCTTATAAGTGGGAATGCACGCAAGAGACGGTCTACAACTACACGTACTTCTCTCAAGGTCTTCGCAACTCAGAGCAAGCCTTCATCGATGGCTCGGACATCAAGGTTCTGCACAGCGCAGTCGAAGGTTTGGCTAACTACATCCGTATCTTGACCGCATTCAGCAGCGAAGGCATTGAAGCCCTCGTTCTCAAGACGATGCAAGCAACCACGTCTTCTGACGAGTCCATCTTCTGGAGCACGGCGCTTCAGACCTTGGCTCGCAGCCATGCATTGGGCACCAACGCTTACGCGAAGTTGGGCACGCTTGAGCCGGATCACCAGCTCGTTGAGCTCGGTCAATCCGCTGAAGAAGTCGCTAAGGAACTCGTTTCGCTCGTGAGCTTGAGAAACGAAGTCTGCAACAACGGTGCTCGCAACAAGAGCAACTCTCTTGTGATCGACATCTGCTTCGGCTTCGAAGACACGAAGCTGATCTCCCTCATTGCTGACGCGATGAGCGGACCTAAGAAGCTTGAGATCGGTTACGATGCCGCAGGCCAACCTGTGAAGATGCTGGTCGATGTGTGGGGCTTCCTGCGCAATCCTCCTCGCGACTTGAAGGCATTGCTCCCTACCAAGTACAACGCCCAAGGTAAGATCGTTGCTATGGCGGATCCCCGCTTCGGTGGCCTCTTTCCAGACGGCGACTCCGTTGGCAAGATCCAGCAAGTTCAGTCTGGAACCTTCGCTAACTGGGTAAATGGCATGAGCTACGGCAGTTGGTGGCGTCAGCAAAGCGTGCTGACCCAAACGATCACCGGAGTTCGCTAAACCCTGAACTCAGTGGGTGATTGGAATGGAAAAGCCGCGCCCACGTCGAATCGCAGTCATAGCCGCCCTGGTAATCGCCGGGGCGGCTACGGCTCATGAAGGCAAGACGCCCGACTGCTCCGTAAAAGTCCAAGACCTCTCCCGATCCGCTTCGTGGAATACTTCCCAAAATCACGTCCGAATCCAAGCTGACCATGGCTGCTCCGTCAAAGCGGGCCGCCCGATGGAGCTGACCAACGTCACGCTCTCGATCCATGAAGGCAGCAAGCGCGTGGCTCTGGTGCGCTCCAAGCAGGCGCTTTTCATCCCTAGCGCTGGGGTCATTAAGCTAGGCGAGGCAGAGCAGCTTGAGATCACCCGCCCCGAGCTCAAGTCCGTAGGCTCGTTCATCACGGTGGATATGCGAAGCGGCGAGATCCGCTCCACCCAAGGCTTTTACCTCGACCTCAGCGAGATGCCGATTGCCAAGGCCCGCAACCTGTACCGCCCCCGCGCTAACAAGCGCGACTCCCGAACTTAGTCAGTTAGATGCTCTATGCTTGAGATTTCGACCCGTTTTGGCTATCACCAGGCCCGGTCTTCAACTGCGGAGAGATGTGAGAGTGGTTGAATCAGCACGCCTCGAAAGCGTGTGAACCCGAAAGGGTTCCGAGGGTTCGAATCCCTCTCTCTCCGCCATTAAATAAAAAGGGCTGCCTTCGGGCGGCCCTTTTTATTTAATGGCGGAGAGACTTGTAATGATCGCGCCCATGAGGGGCGCGGTACCTTGGGGATCGATGTGAGGCCGTGAGGGCCGAACATAATCCCTCTCTCGGATTCGAAAGGCGGAAGGAGAATCCCCCCCTCACTTCCCCGCGTTCTTCATATCCTTGATGCTCGATCTTACGAGCTTCATCACTAAGCTCTTTGGACTCGGCCGATCTACTGGAAAGCTCACCACAGCCTTAGACTTCACGTATCCCGTGAGTTCTTTTTTGTACTCAATCAATGCCTGCGGACGCACGTGCAAGCGCACGCACGGTGCCTTGAAGCTAAACCAGGCAAACATTCCGTTGTAGTCGTAACCCTCGTACGAGTATCCGGGCATATCGAAATAGCTCATGGTTTCGATAGCGCCTTTGGCCACCGAGCGAATCGCGGCCCTGATGTCCTTTAACTTGCCGCGGACGTCTGCCGGACATTGCGCGATGTATTTTTCGACGCCACCTGGTTTGATGACCCTAGAAGGCCGGCTCGTTTTTTTCACGCCTGCCTAAGTCTTAGGTTTCTCTTTGAGCTCTTTGCGCAGGATCTTTCCGACTGGGGACTTGGGCAACTCGGTCCGGAACTCGACGTGCTTGGGCACCTTGTATCCGGTGAGATTCTCGCGCGCGAAATCGATGACCGATTTCTCCGTAAGCGCCGCGTCGCGCTTGACGATGAATACCTTGGGCGCTTCGCCGGTTCGCTCGTCGGCCACGGCGATTGCCGCAACCTCGAGGATACCGGGATGAGCCGCAAGGACATCTTCGATCTCGTTGGGATAGACGTTGAACCCTGAAACAAGAATCATGTCCTTTTTCCGGTCCACGAGCTTAACGAATCCTTTTTCGTCCATGAAGCCGATGTCTCCGGTACGAAAGAATCCGTCCTTCGTCATGACATTGGCTGTTTCTTCAGGGCGATTCCAATAGCCCTTCATGACCTGAGGACCGCGGATGCAGACTTCGCCTGCTTTGCCGAGCTCCTGCTGCTTGCCGTCGTCGTCGAGAATGACGACTTCGGTTGAGGAAATCGGAAGCCCGACAAAGCCGTTGTACTCTTTTTGATCCATTGGATTGATGCAAGCGGCTGGCGCGGTCTCCGTCAAGCCGTATGCCTCGATGAGTGGAACGCCTGTCGTTTTCTTCCACTTCTCGGCAACGCTGCGCTGAACCGCCATACCGCCGCCAAGAGCGATCTTAAGCTCGCTAAAATCGAGCTTCGAGAACTCCGGCTCATTCATGAGCGCGTTGAAAAGCGTGTTCACGCCCGTGATCGCGGTGAACTTCCATTTGCTCAGTTCCTTGACGAAGCCTTTGAAATCGCGCGGGTTGGTAATGAGGATGTTGCGCGCGCCGATGGCCGAAAAAACGAACGTGTTCGCTGTGAGTGCGAAGATATGGTACAGCGGCAGCGCTGTGATGACCGTTTCCTTCTCGTCGAGGAGGAAAAACTGAATCCACGCCTTGGCCTGCAGCACGTTGGCAACCATGTTGCCGTGACTCAGGACCGCGCCCTTCGAAATCCCCGTCGTTCCGCCCGTGTATTGAATGAACGCAAAGTCCTCGTGACTCAGAGTCGTCTTGACGTAAGGCTTAGCCCGACCTGCACTGAGGGCCGTCATGAAGGGGACCGCGCTGGGCAAGCTGAACGAGGGAACCATCTTCTTCACGTAGCGCACAACGAAGTTGATGAGCGCCGACTTGGGCATCGGCAGCATGTCGCCCAGCTGGGTCAGAATGATGTTCTTCACGTCCGTCCGAGGCAATGCCTTTTCGAGAACGTGAGCAAAGTTGGCCAAGACCACGATGGTCTGGGCACCGGAGTCCTTAAGCTGAAACTCGAGCTCGCGAGCGGTGTAAAGCGGATTGCAGCTAACGACGGCGAGACCCGCGCGAATCGCGCCAAAGAGTGCGATTGGATACTGCAGGACGTTTGGGCACATGATCGCGATGCGATCGCCCCTCTTGAGCTTGAGCTCGTTCTGAAGATAGCTCGCGAAATCTTGGCTCAGGCGATCCAGCTCGCCGTAGGTGAGCGACTTGCCCATATTGTAGAAAGAGGGAAGATTCTCAATTTCGCCAAACGCCTGATCGAGCAGATCAGCGAGCGATGAATAGATGTGAGGGTCAATCTCGTGCAAAACGCCCTTTTGATAACTTTGAAACCAGATCTGATCTTTCATGTTCCAAAGCTTACACCAGGTCAGCGCGCGGGGCTTCATTCCTGTTCACACAAAAAACAAGGAACACTAATTTCCCAATCCCCTGTCCACCCCGGGGCGCGGGACCTATAACGGCCCAGACGAGCATCGGAGGGCACATCCCATCTTCAAGAGACCTCTAAAAAAATCCGATAAAAGAAGAGTGAAAGCACCCATTCTTCTGATCGCAGCATTGCTTGGGGCCCTACAGATAACGGCCTGTACTCGCGGCAAATCCGGTGACGGCGGAAAGGGGACGGGCGGCGATCTGAGTCTGGTGCCCAAGCAGTTGGCCCCACCCATGACGCAAATCGTCACATATACAAACGACCAATGGCAAACAGCCGCGCTCTCCGTGCAGTCCTTGATTCACTCCAACTCGGATGCTTCGCTCTCAATCGATGCGCGTAACCAAAAAATTCTCACGGCGGTTCGCACGTCTCCTTACGTGTATGATGCCGGTCTCACGTCCTACTCCACCGTGTGGGTGCGCTTAAAAGACGGTACGCCCATCGGGGGCGCCGTGGGTGTGCCCAATATCATTCCAGACGGGACCAACCCGCTCACGCAACCTTGGGGAGCAAGCAATCGACGTCCCTCGCCCAGCAGGCGCGAGCACTCCTGGCTTGAAGCCTGGTCAAACTTCGCTGCGGCGCTAGGCATGCAGCAAGCCTTCGCTCAAGTCTCTACCCTCTTTGCGCTCCCAGCGACCCAAACTGCCTTCGTAGCTGACATCGCGAATCTCGCGCCCAACGCAGCGACAAAAATTTCGACCATGCTCTCGAGCAACCGCTACTTCGTCACGCAGATCGACAACCCCAAGATGTCGCTTCTGCGCACAGCCGTCCAAAACCATGGAGTGGTCTGGTACAACTCCCACGGCGTTTACTACGTCGACGACCAGGGTGTAGAGCAGTACGGCGTGTTCACGGGCGACCAGCTCAGCCCGGGAGTCAAATGCTCTGACTCCGGGACCCTTTGCGCCGAGAACCGCGAGGATGTCGCAGCTGGCCGCGCATTCTTAGGATCAGTGCAGTTTGAGAGCGAACCCAATGCGATCGCCCTGGCAATCAATGGGCGCTTTGTTGCTCGGTATTGGAAGTTCTCCACCGACAGCTTGGTCATGATGAGCGCGTGCGAGAGCATGGACTCCACTTTCGCCAACCAAGTCATGCTCGATGGCCTGAGGTCCGCTCGTGCTGGAACGTTGCTCGGGTGGACCAACTCCGTGTACAGCTCGCACGTCGAACGCGCGTCTTCGTGGTTTTTTGATCGCGTCTTAGGCGCGAATCAATACTTGCCCGCGACGCCCAAGCAGCGCCCCTTCTCGGCTAACGAAGTCTACGACTCGATGAGAAAGTCCGGACGAGACGCGGACCCCCGAGGCGCTGCAAAGCTGGTTCTTAAGCAGTTCTCAGATAAAGCCACAATCCTGCGGCCCTCGATCCGGAACATCAAGGTGGACGAGAATAACTCCAAGCTCACGCTTTACGGTGAGTTTGGCGGACAAGAGGGCTCTGTAGAGATCTCGGGCCCTGCAGCGACGGCAAACTGGAACTCCGAGCAAATCGAAGCCACCGTCACCGCGAATCAAAAAGGCGACACCATCGTCAAGGTGGGGGCCGTTCAGAGCAACGCTGTACCGGTGACGGATTGGGTGGGGAGTTTTTCGGCTAAGCAATATGCCAAGTACTTATGGGGCAACCCGGGACCCACATGGGAAGCCGCCTGCTCTCGCGTGCACCTGCGCGGCGATGTGCATCGGTTCCGCATCAACCCGGATGAAACGCCCGTTTCGGGCACCATGATCGGCACCTGCGCTGAGCCCATGATCGGCGCGCTCAATCTAGCGCGAGACTCCGTGTGCAGCGGCGCTTGGGGCGGGACAGGAACCAAGCGAATAGGGGACATCGAAACCACTTCCACCTTTGATCCGGGCACAGAGCCCTTGGTGTGGGCAAACTCCACAAGCCCTCCGGCACGCGGTTGGTTCTTTACGGTCAACACGATCCACACAGAGGAAAAGAAGCTGCGCTTTAACTTCTCGAACTTTGGATCCACGCCCATCACCGGAACGACGGTCATAAAAGACTACAGCCGCCCTCAAGACACGCCCTATCCGAAAGTCACCACTCTTCCTGGCCAACAATTTGGATTCGAAAGCGTGGGCGGATTGGGTTGCGCTCTTGCCTCCCAGCATCCGCTTTCGCTCGATCCTACGACCTATTCACTGCCGGCTACTTCGCTGAGAAATTTCGCGATCGACTGTAATCCAGGGGCCGTCCCCCCTCCGGTGTGCCCCGGTATCCCTGTTGGATCCGGATCGGGATACAACAACGGTGAGACGGGGGACGTCGACATTCAGCTCAATGCCGACCCTGCAACGATTCCGGATTCAGATACGGAGAGCTAAGCTCACTTCTTGAGCAGGCGTCGCAGCGTCCTACCTAAGATGTAAGCGCACGAAGATTTCATCTCCTGCTCTTCTCTGCGTGCCTTCATCCCGCGGAGAGCTTCCCTGGCTGTAATATGAACCTCATTCAGATCGGTGTAGTGGGGCCTCTTCTTTTGGTACCCTTTATTCGCGACAAACGGCCCGAGCTCCTTCTCGATTTCTGCATCGTATCCGGTCCAATGTTCCAGTTTTATTAGAAGACTGACCTCTCCCGTGCTTCCGGAGTGGGTGCTAATTTTCCTATGGAGA
>JBGAWT010000040.1:0-17651 GCA_044227445.1 Bdellovibrionia bacterium
GTCTTGGCTTCGGCTTTCTCGTGGGAATTCACGGTAGCAATGGCTCAGGTCGTCCGCGACACCACGCCTCCGTTTGTGACCCTCGTTGCACCCACCAACGCAACAGTCGGAGTCCCCCAGGATTTTGTCGCTCGAATCAATTTCAGCGAAGCGCTTGATCCAGCCACTGTGAACTCAAGCACGATTCAGCTGCGCTCTTTGGGCGATCAAGTCATCGCCTCGACGCTTACGCACTCGGGCTCGGAAGTCACGATTCGACCCAACATCGTTACGAGCAATTACACCTATCGATTGGTCATCAGCGCAGAAGTAAAGGACCTGGCCGGAAACTCACTGCTTGCGGCGTACTCCTCAAGCTTCACGACGGGCAGCCGCTTCTGGCGCGAGACCTTGGGGTTTGACGGATTTACGATCCAACCCAGCAAAATGGTCTCAGGCTTCGAGAATCGAGTGTTCTCCCTTTATTCTAGCAGCGCAAATATCTCCGCCGGTGTCTCGGACGTCACAAGTCTCAACCCCCTTCCCTACACCAGCAGTGGCAACATCGAATCGCTCGATTCCACTTCGGGCTCCGCTTCCATCGAGCTCAGCGAGATCGCAGCTGACCGCCTCGGCAACGCGCTTGCCGTTTGGTCCAAATCCTCAACAACCTCGAGCACGAGCTACAATCTCTACGCACGCTTTTACCGCGCCTCTTCCAGCACCTGGGAAGCCGCGCAAATGGTCGAGGACATGCCCGGAAATCCGCATACCGCTCGCGTGATGTTTGACTCCACCGGAACGGGTCACGTCTTTTGGGCAAACGTCAGTGGAACGACCTACACGGTCTACTATCGCCGCTTCTCCGTAGCCTCAGGCACCTGGAGTGGAATCTCGACCGTGGCAAACGCCCTTCAGCCCGGCCAGACGCTTTTTGATATCAAGATGGCCGCAGCGGGCGACGGAAGCGCGATGGCCATCCTCAGGAGTTATGGCGCCGTGAGCACGGGCCGCCTCGATGCCGTTCGTTACAACGGCGGAACCTGGACGGTGATGGGAGCGCTCGGACTGAATAGCCTCACGGGCCGAACGGGCTCGATTCGCGATTTCGATATCGCGGCCGACGCCCAGGGCGGGTTTACGGTTGGAGTCACCCAGAATACTTCAAACACCGTGTTCAATACTTATTTGGATGGCTATCGCTACAGCAAAACCACATTGAGCTGGACCGTTCAGAACCTCGATTCGTGGGCCGATACAACGCTAGGTCTTCCGCTCAAAGTGGTCTCAGACAAGCAAGGCAACGCCATTTTGTTCTCAGCGCGCTTGACCAACGCTACGGGCGATCCCCAGCGCAAAGAGCTCTTTGCCTATCCGTATGTCGCAACCGGAGTGGGCGCCCACGGCTGGCAGGGCTACCCCTACAAGCTCTCGGTTACGGATTGGGTAGAGGAGCTCCATGCAGGAATCGACAATCAAGATCGCATCATCGCGAGCTGGGTCGAAGGCAAGAACACCTTTGGTGATCAAATCTTCGTATCCAACTACTACCTGCCGGGAATGGGTTGGACCGCAAGCCAGATTCCGATCGACGAGTATACGCCGTCATTGATTTCGAATACTGATCTGGTGGTAACGCCCGCAGGCAATGCCCTGGCCCTTTGGATGTCGGCTTACCCAATCAATACGGCGAGATCGTTTTACAGGGTGTTTAAGTAAGATTGCGCGAGGTCCTCGATGGACGAAAGCGACTTTGAAGGAACCCTCGTACTCGAGAAGCTTGCGGAGATCGGGCAGGTCGATGCGTTTTTTGAAGCCATCGACTCAGACGACTTTGGCAGGGCCCAGTCGCTCATGAGAAGAGCGGGCGTGGATCTCGACACGATCGCCATCGTGCTCAAGAAGATGCAAGACGCCGACGGAGAGCATTAAGATCACTTCAGCCACGAAGCGCTGCCGTTTTTGCAATAATCCGGCACATCGGAGCATCCGTTGATCACGGACGTCTCGTACGCTCTTTGCGTGCATTGTAGGTATTTGCTCGATCGCTGCAGGCAAACCGGAGGCTGAACGATGGCGTTGAACTGCGCGGGATACAACAGCTGCTTGCGATTAAATGCCGCGATGTGATCGCGCATGACCGAATCCCAAGGACCACGGATGCGACAATCGTACTCGTAGGTAAACCTCGAGGTAGGCCCTTCTACGACGTTTCCTTCGCGATCAGTGTAGTAACCCAGCTCGTCTTCGTAATACTCGTCGGGTAGGCCCAGCACGTGCAGAATCTCGTGGGCCATCGTCGGGCAATCCATGATCGGAGATCCGTCGCGCATTCTGCCGTCGGACCAGGTGCCGGAGTCCTGCCTGAAGTCGTACGGAAAAACATCCAAGTGGTGTTCGGGAGGAGGGTTGTTCTCTCCTTTGTGGTCTTCGGCCAAGTACAGGCGAACCTCCAAGCGCTTGCCGTTAGGGCCCGTGAGCTTGGGATTAACCTTCTCTAAGCAATCGTAAATGTCTTGGGAGAAAACCTGGTTGCGCTTGTGAGCTTCTTCTTCGGAAGCAAGGACTGCATCCTTATCTTTGGATTTGCCCTTGGCATAAAAAGTGAAATTGAAATTAATATCCGCGTAATAAAGATTAGGGTCTTCCTTGCTTCGGCTCAGGCGATAGCGAGGAGCCATCGATTCAAAACCCTTGTCAGTGTAATCCACCGATTCGCCGGGCTTGGGCGAGTCGCATAGCTCATCCAGCTCCTGCTGCTCGCGTTTTTTGCGCTCTTCTTCCTCACGCTCTTTTTTTCTTTTCTTGTATTGCTCTTCGAGAACCTTGATCAGAGGCTGAAACTTAGCCACGCCCTGCGCTAGCCGGTCCATATCGGCAGCGCTCTCCAGCCTCATCCACTTAGGGAGAGCTTTAGTCGTAAGCGCTCCCGACGGATCGACGACGCGGGAGCGGACAGCCAAGTCGCCTCTGAGCTCGGTAAGAAAACGCGCTCGCTCCGTATTCTTGATCTCAAGCGGGATCGAAGAGACCCAAAATAAGTTAGAGGGCTTGGAAGCATCGCTATCCGAATGGAACTCGATCCACCTCTTCTTGCGATTGGCCTCTTCGATGACGTCAGTGACTTGCTGGGCTGCTAGGGTCAGTTCGTCTTTGGAATTGAAGCTTGCGGCAGAATTCCATTCCGAATCGCGATCCAGCACATCGGTCACAAACCTGCTTCCGAAGCCTTGCCATCCCAGACCGTCTTTGAGGACCAAGAGCCTGTGGATGAACAGAAATCTCGTGCGGGGGAGGACACTGATCGTCGCGGGATCGATGTACTGGATCTTGTTCTTCTCGAAAACGTAACTGTCTCGTGAAACGCCGTACGCCCGGACGTCGGCTTTCTTGTCTCTTAAAGGCGTGAGTAGTTGGGCCTGCCCAAGCGACGCGTAAAGAGCGATGAGTATGAGGCCTACAAAATTCACGGGTCTCACCTGTTCATTCTTCAGTTCAAAGCCGGGCGTTTCTTACCAAATACGAGGTGGGTTGTAACCAAAAAAACATACTAATTCGATCAACTTTTATAAAATCATGAAATAATTAGGTTTATTTGAAATACCAAGGTGCGACAGCCCCCTCAGGCCGCCTTTTTTTGCAGCTCAGGATTCTCCGAGTGAAAGGAGCACTTCCACCGCTGGCCGTCATAGACCCAGGTCGAGACGTTGATCAATTTCATCGAGTTGATTTCCGTCGAGTAAGTGATGAGCGCCGTATCATCGCTCAGGACATCCACCTTCGGATCGATGATCTCCACTCCCTTAAACTCGCCCGCCTTGTGTGAGCGCATCATCTCGCGAAACTGCGGTTCCTCCACACGTGATACGCCCTCAGGACCTGCAACCGTGCAGGGAAAGCGCGTCAAAGCTACCGCGCCATCGACGTCTCCGTCCTTCATGGTTTGCCAAAATCGGTGCTCGAGTCCCAAGATATCCCGTTCAATAGATACATTCGCCATAGGAAGGGCTCCTTCGGGCCCTACCCCTGAAAATGCAACGCTTGTGCCGACCGCTGAATGAAATCAATGACGCACCTACGCCGTCTTCAATATCTAACTTCTAAGTTCCGATAACAAAGGGTGAATCCTCGCTCCAGGCGACACTTTTGGCTCACCCTCTGCTTAGCGCTCTCGCTCTGGTCTCCGCTCACCTTTGCGGCGCCTGGAGATCCCGAGACGGGCGTCGATCTCGAGGCTCTCGCAAAGCAAACTCCCGAAGGCCTTCAAAAAGAAATCGCCGACCGAGTCGCTACCGCACCGCTGGACAAAGACGGCCTCCCGATCATCGAGTGGACCGAATCCGACGGCCTCAAGATCATCACGGTGGCTCAAGCCGCCAAGCTCAAAGAATGGGTTAATCGCATCCTGCTGCGCTTACAGGTCCCAGGAGATGCCAAACATTTTAAGATCGTCTTGGAGCCGCTGTTCACTCGCAATGCCTACGCGTCCTTGGATCAAAATCCTCCTATACTCGGAATCAATCTAGGCTTGCTGTTGGACGCAAAATCAGAAGACGAGATCGCAGGCGTCATCGCCCATGAGCTGACTCACACAAACAAAGAGCAGTTCTCCAATCGCCAAGCCGAATCTCGCGTGGATCAGATCATCAGGCAGATCGAATCCACCGCGGGACTTAAGATCGCGCACTACCGCGAGGAGATTCGCGCGGACGTAGGCGCCGTCGATCGATTGGTCAAAGCGGGCTACAACCCGTGGGAATACTACGAATCGCACAAGCGCATGGCGAGCGACGAAGACAAAAGACCGCGGTATTTTGATGAGGCCGCCATGTCGACCCACCCTCCGGATGAAGTTCGGATGACGACTATCAAAGCCGTCATGCTCGAGCACTTCAACACAACCGAGGTAGGCGCCAACATCGAGAAAAAGACTCCCCTACCCCCATTTATCGGCAAGCTCAAGACCACAGCCATAGCCATTACGCAGGCGCACTCACTCCTTAGAGGCGGAAGGGCTGTGAAAGACTCTTTCAAAGAGATGGGTTCATTACTGGCCGAGGACATCAAACAGATCTTCTTGAGCAGCATGACGAAAAAAGGCTTACTCATTTACGCCGCAGTCTTGGGCGGATTCGCTGCAGCCGCAACAGTCGGGCCTGAGCTGGCACATGCCGTATCAGAGTTCCTCAAGGCGCACTTCGATCAGCAAAGCTGGGAGGCCTTTGTAAGTCTGCTCAAAGAAAACGGCGTCATTTTAGGGGGAGCCGGAACCGTAGCTACGTACGTGGGGTTTGCAAACTATGAAAGCAGATACAAACTCAGTGCCTACGAAAAGAGCTTCAAAGAAACAAACTCCTTAGAAGATCTCATAAAACTAGTGATTCGATATCAGCAGGTCTTCAGAAGCTTCAAAGGAACCATCCTTCTCAAGAAGAAATACCAGTCCCATGTCAAAGAGCTCGGCGAGCGGCTCTTAAAAATCGAGGATTTCCAGAGTCTGTCTCACTATGAGCATCGAGCCCTAGAGGGTTTGATCGGATCAGATGCCTCCGAAATCAGAGCCATCTTAGACCCCTGGTTTGACAAGCATCATGCCCTGATCCGCACACCCCAGGAGTACTTGGATCGGGCCAAATCTATCGACGCGGCCATGGATAAAAGCTTCGATGAGCTCGTCAAGTACGAAGCAAAGCTCCAGCAGATCGAGGATAGAAAAAAACTGGGTCCTCAAACACAAGGAGATGTCCATGCAGAACCCATCATTCGAAAAAAGATGTCAGCACTCAGGCGGCTAAGAGATACGTTGACCAAAGAATCCATTGAATCCTTCGGACTGAGATACGCTCGTGAGCAATGGGACCAGAATCCACCCCCTGGTCTTTCGATGCAAATGCGACTCGATCTGATGGAGCAACGTGGGAAATCGAGTGTCGCTTTTGGAGAATTTCCGCATGCGAACGGCGAGAAGTTTATCGAAATTATGAAAGCTGCCCTTGCCCTACCGAAAGGTGAGAGACGCGACTCGATTCTCAAGGGTTTGGAGGGGACAGTCGGATATGGCTTCTCCTCTTCCACTAAAAACCCGGTACTAGCGGGCATCCTTGATCTGAGCGAGGAGAAGCTTCCCATCGCATGGGTAGGACTGGAGCTCGTCAAGGATATCATTATCAACGGGGGGCCTCACGAAGAGCTTCCGTTTATTAAGCCCAAGACCCTCTTTGGACGGCTCAACAGCAAGCTTAAGAAATCAATTGCTGAACGCAACATCCAGTCTGTCACCCAGCTGCACGAGTACTTGGATAAAGAGTTCCTACCCTTGACCGGCGAAGGCTCCTATCTGAGCCAGGCCGTCAACGACCTGGTCACTCAGAACCCCCAATGGGTTCGCGATAACAAGGACATCGAGATACTGCTCAAAAATGGCCTGTATTGGCGGCCCACAGGGACCTCTCCAAAAAGCAACCCCGAGTGGGTCGAGCGATTCGAGGAGCTGGCCAAGTTCTGGGGTAAAAACAAAGGTGCGGTGTACATCCCAGGCAAGTCCGAGCCCTTGCACCGGGCGATCGTAGACAGCCTTAAAGCTAAGGGCACCTATCCACAAGATTTCGAATCCAATTACCGACTTTGGGAGCGACTCGCCTCTCGCGGTCTCACCACTCCTGTTCAAGATCTTTTTGAAGACATGCGCACGATGGCGACTCCCGAGCAGCGCGCAAGGCTCGACGCAAAAGCCATCAAAGAAGACTGGATTTGGAATGCTCGAACCAAAGCGCTCATCGTAGCCGAAGATCTCTACCGCTCTCCTGAGTGGAGGAGACTCAAGGCTGCACCACGATCCGACCGAAGCAAGGAGCTTCAGGATGTCGTCGCGCGCGTTGAGAAAGAATTTCCGAAGCGCGGACTGGAGTACCAAAACCTCTTGGAAAGCATCTCAACTGAGCTTCAGACTTCTGAGAAGGAAAGCGCGTTCATCACTTCGCACCGAACGCTCAAGCCGGGTGAGTGGACCGAGGACGCAGTACTGCGCGCCTACTCCGGAATGCTGATCGAAGCCCTCCAATGGAAACCCAAAAAACAATGGGACCTCGTTCTGTTCTTGCGCGGTCAGCCCGTAACCAAGGAGATCGCCGATCACTTTGAGGATTTTGGCCACGAGCGCGTCGTGCGCGAATTTCAGGAGCTCACGCCCGAGATCAAAGCGGCGATGCTGGATTCGTTTCTCTCCAGCCCCAAGGGCTTGCTCAAAACCGTTGATTTCAAAGCCAAGTACCCCGGCAAGATCTTAGAGCACTTGATGGGTGAGACTTCGGGCGCTTCGCGCGATATGGCCACCGAACTGCTGGAGGGATTCCTCTACTCCCTCAAAGCTACGGGCAACGAACCCCTGCAATCCTCCGTGCTCGCTTTCTTGCTTGCCCGCCCCCTGAACGACGGCAAGCAATCCACCGCTGAGACGCTCAAGGCCGTGCTGGAAGCTTACGGCGCCACAGGCGTTAAGATCGGCCAGCTATTAACAACCGCAGGAGTTCTTTCCGAAGAAGACTCGCGCGTGCTCTCGCAACTGCAGGATCGCGCCAAGGTACCGCTGCGAGAAGAGATCTATGCCGACCTCAGAAAAATCTATGGAGGCGACCAACCGTATGAGGTCCTCGAGGTTCTGGGCGCGGCATCCATGAAGGTCGCCGTTAAAGCTATCGATCAACGCACCGGAAAAACCGTGGTGCTTAAGATCCTGCGCGAGCAGGCCGTGGCTCACACGCCGCTTGAGTTCAAGCAGCTGCGCGCGATGGTGGACTTCTTGGTCAAGCGCCACGGCAAGAAATATTCGATCTTAAAAACCATCGTTCGAGCAGCTGAAGAAGGCGTGAAGCAAGAGCTGAGCTTCTCCAAGGAGATCGAGCGCTCCCGAATCGCGCGCGAGAAGCTCTACGCCCAGATGTCCGACGAATTTCAGATCGTCGGAGCCCCAGATGAGTACTTAGAAAAACCCCGCCTGATCGTGGCGGAGTTCGCTCCGGGGGATTCTATTAAGAACCTGCCACCGGAGGATCAAGATCGCGTCGCCAGGAAGATCGTCGAGATGGAAACTAAGATCCTCACCTCAAAAGAAGACGTCATTTACTTCGATGCGGATAGGCATCCGGGTAACACCCGAGCCCAAGGCAAAGCGGATGTCCCTGCAGGTCAAAAGCCTCGCGTCTCGCCGATTGATTTTGGTGTGCTGACCTCGATCACAGCAAAAGATCGGGACCGTGTGATCCGACTGTTTGCCTTAGCCCAGATCCTCAAGGAAACCGGATCCACCGAATGGGCCGCTCAAGAGGTGATCCGGATCATGGATCTGCCGGCCAACAAAAAGTTAGCGCTCATGAAAGCCCTGCGAGACCACTTCCCTGCGCGAAGCACCAAGGAGATCACCGCATACTTTGGTGTGCTGACCTCTTTGGAAAGCTCAGGTGTAGAAGCCCCCACGAGCTACATCGAGTTTGTCCGAGCGATCCTGCAGCACCCCCAATACGACAAGTGGATGATCGGGCCCGAAAGCGCTCGCCCTCAAGACACGTTGGTGAAGTTCTTCGAATCCAACGTTAAGAAGCAGGCCTTGGAGATGCTCTCGCGCCATAAACTCAAGCCCGTAGAGAAAGCCCGAATCGCTGCCCAGCTCTTTAAGGACGTCGTGATCGGAGAGCCAGGAAACCGTCCTTGTTCCTTGGCCGAAGTCCTCGTGCGCGTACGAAAAGTCCAATCTCAGCTTCAACAAGCAGCCCCTTAATTCTTTTCTAAAATCCCGTACTTTCCCCTTGTCTGAACTCCTTTGGTCCGCTATTTCCGCCCCTTCAAAAGGACTTCTGGGGAAATAAAATGATTCGCAAAAACCATGCTTTGTCGACCTTCGTTACCCTTCTCGCTTTGGCATCTTCGTTGATGCTCTCGGGCTGTCCCACGGGCGACCCTAGCGTCGAAGACGGCGGTACGGGCGGATCTGGTGGCGGCAGCACGGGCGGTGGTACGGGTGGGTCCGGCGGTGGGAACACCGGTGGCGGCGCAGGTGGATCGGGCGGTGGTGGCTCGATGCTCCTTCCTCCTTCGACACCCACCATTACAGGCACGACCCCTGTTTCTCCAGCTCGCAACCCAAGCCCACTGGTGCGCGGCACGGCGGATCCCAACACTCAAGTTCGTATCTTCTTAAGCTCCTTTTGCTCAGGCACCCCAGCAGCAACGACGGTTTCGGATAGCTCTGGCGCATGGAGCAACTTGGTTGCCGTTCCGGTCAATGCGGTGACCTTTATCAGCGCCCATGCCCGCAATGCGGCAGGCGACTCTTCGTGCTCCGTAGCGATCTCTTATGATGAAGACGAAACGGCACCGATGGACGTGACGTTCTCTGGAACGGTTCCCGCCACGACGGCTTCGTCTAAGTCCAATGAGCTGGCTCCTTTCGTTCAGGGATCCACGAGCGGGGGCGCACTCGTCAACCTCTACACCCAGGCGGGTTGCGCGGGTGCGGTCAGCGCAAGCGCAACGGCAGGCAGCAACGGGCAGTTCTCCATTCAAGTGCCCCCTGTGGCACCGAATTCGACGACGACGTTCTTTGCAACCGCTGCAGACACTATCGGAAACACCACGGCCTGCACTTCGTCAGGCTTGACGTATCACCACACGACTTGCGTAACGACTAGCGCTACCGACGTACCCGACACGGCATTTACCGACGCGAACTGCGACGGTATCGACGGAAATATTTCGGACGCGATCTTTGTCGCCACTAGCGGAAGCGACTCCAATCCCGGCACGATGGCTCAGCCCAAGCTGACGATTTCGGCGGCTATCGGCACGGCAGCGGCCCAAGCCAAGAAACAGGTGCTGATCTCCAAGGGGACCTATAGCGAGCGCGTGACTCTCACCAGCGGCATCTCACTCTTCGGTCAATATGATGCGACGACAGGCTGGACGCGTAATACGAGCAATATAACCACCATTCGCAACGGCAACACGATCAGCGGCCGCATGACTGCGCTTGAGGGCTTTAACATCACGAGCGCCACCACTGTGGCTGAGCTAGACGTGCAAACCCTATCCACGGCATCGACGGGTGTTTCGAACTACGCGATTTACTGCAGCAGCTGCACGGCTCTGACCTTACGCGGTCTTACGATCACCGCAGGTAATGCAGGTGCTGGAATCAGCGGAGCTACCGGCTCTGCGGGCTCATCTGGCGGAAATGGCGGAAACGGTGGCGCAGGATCGTGCGATACGAATGCGGTTGGCGCAGGCGGCTCAGGCGGCGCTTCGTCAGCAGGTCGCACAGGTGGCAACGGTGGACGCGGGGGCTTAGAGGGCTCAAACGCTGGCCTCACAGGAGCAGCAGGCATCGGCGGCACACCTGGAGGTTTTGGTGGCAGCGGCGGCAATCCCGGCGGCGACGGACAGAACGGAACCTTCGGCAGCTCAGGCTCACCTGGAGTTAACGGTTCGGGCGGTTTCAGCGGTTCGGTAGCCGGTGGATTTTGGGCCTCGTCTGCAGGCAATGCGGGCGCGAACGGAACTCCCGGTAACGGCGGCGGCGGTGGTGGTGGCGGCGGCGGCGAAGGCGGCACATTCGTCAATGACGGATCGGGTAACGGCGGGGGCGGTGGCGGCGCAGGCGGCGCAGGTGGCACAGCTGGTGCGGGCGGTACCGGTGGCGGTGGCTCGTTTGGCGTATTCTTGATTAGCTCCACGGGCATCCAACTCACGGGCAACACGATTGCTAGCGGCAACGGTGGCGCAGGTGGAGCCGGAGGCACGGGAGGCACCGGCGGTTCGGGCGGCACGGGTGGTTTCGGCGGAACGACTTGCTCCGCTGAAGTAGGCGAAGGCGGCGACGGCGGAAACGGCGGCGCAGGCGGACGCGGTGGCCATGGTGGCGGCGGAGCGGGCGGACCTTCCTTCGGTGTGTTCCGATCCAACACGACGCTCTCGATCGCAGGCAACACGATTTCTTTCGGAATGGGCGGAGTCGGCGGCGCATCAGCAGGAAACTCCGGACAAAACGGATCCAGTGGGCAGTCGTTCTAAGCTCTCTGAGCTCTTCATCGTGAGCGCAAACGTGCTAACCTAGGGGCGTGCGCAAACTCACCCTTTTGTTGCTCGCTCTTTTTGGCACGCTCACGCTCGCACCTTCGCCTGCGACAAAGGCTCCTCAGTCGGTAACGGTTGAGATTCCTTCGATTCCTAAAACGGCTGAAGAGTTCATCGCTTTGCGTGACAAGATAGCCACGACCCCAGAGGGCGGGGTGGTGATGTATCTGCTTGCGGCGCATCTGTACGGGACGGATCACAAGCTGGGACTTCAAGCTTTTACGGTGGCGCTGGACACCAAAAATCTCATGAAGGGCGATGGTGGCGTGAAGGGCTGGATTCCGAATCGAAGCTTCTCGATGAAGCTGAAGTACTTGGATGAAATGCCGTGGGCCGGCGCGACTTATGTGAGCGGTACGGATGTCAAAGATACCTACAAACTTCCGGCGCTTCCATGGAAGTACGAGATCCTGCGAAATGCCTACTCCGAACAATCCGGCGGAGCGCTCAGGTTGCTCGCCAAGACTTCAGGCGCGGATATGCCTCGGCCCTACACCGTTCGTAAGAATGACCAAGGGATCCTGGAAACTCTCGGACAGCGGATCCAGCTTGTTTACGGGAATGAAAAAACCCAAGAAGACCGATCCGAAGGACGAAATCTAACCACAGATGGAAACTCGCGTTTTTGAGTCTGGCCAAGCGAGCATCACTGAAATCAGCGGTGCGGGGGTTCTCTTCAAGACCGCATCGGAGATTGTCCAAACTTTGATGGATCTTTCTTGGGGAGGCGGAAGCTCGAAGATCATCATGCACCGGCAAAACCTTCCGCCGGAGTTTTTTTATCTCAAAACGGGACTAGCGGGTGAAGTTTTGCAAAAAGCCGCCACCTATCGCATTCAGATCGCCATCGTCGGGGACTTCTCCCACGTTCAAAGCGAGGCGCTTCGCGCCTTCATCATAGAGTGCAACCGTGGGCGACAGACTTTTTTTGTGGCTGACGTAGCTGCCGCGCGAACCGCTCTTTCCTAAGGCCGATCCGCGGCTTTCTGGTACATAGTCCGCGAGGCCACTCCTATGCGACACATCCTTCTTGAAGCTGTTCTCGTTTCCTTGCTGCTGTCTTCCTGCGCCACTTCGCCCCTGGGACGCAAACAGCTGCTGCTTTTGCCCGATGGCCAGATGGACGCACTAGGTGCCCAATCTTTTGAGCAGATGAAAGCCGAAAAGCCCATCGAGTCCAATCCCGCATGGAACCAATACGTGCGCTGCGTATCGGGACCCATTCAAGACGCTTCTCGAAATCAGCTCGATGTCAAAAGCTGGGAGGTTGTTGTCTTTAAGGACGACACGCCCAATGCCTTCGCGCTTCCGGGTGGAAAGATCGGAGTGCACACCGGGCTTTTTACGATCGCCAAAAATGATGCTCAACTTGCTGCAGTCCTGGGTCACGAAGTCGGCCACGTGATTGCCCATCATGGAAATGAACGCGTCTCAGAGGCGGGTCTCGCTCAAGGCGGCATCGCGTTGCTGAGCGCCATCCTGGGCGGCGACGAAGGCGACTCCAAAAAAGACATCCTGCTTGCGGCGCTTGGAGTGGGCGCTCAGGTGGGCGTATTACTCCCGCATGGCCGAACGCAAGAGTCCGAAGCCGACGTTATCGGCTTAGACCTCATGGCGCGTGCCGGATTTGATCCCAAGCAAAGCGTCGAGCTCTGGAAGAACATGATCAAAGCGAACCCTGATAATGCACCACTCGAGTTTTTATCGACTCACCCAGCCAGTCAGAACCGTATTCGGATGCTCGAGTCCAAGATGTCAGAGGCGCTTCCCAAGTATGAGCATGCGCGAGCCAGTGCGCCTCAGTGCACCAGGCCTTAGCGTTTCGATCGCGCGCGCTTGATCATCCGCTGCTTGACGCAATACTTTACGATCCGGGTGACAAGCCCCAAGGGCAGCGGCTGATCGATGGGAAACTGAATGGAGCCTTTGGCCCATTTGTATTTCTTAATGTCTTTCTTGAAGGCCACAACGGCCGCAGCACCCGGATAAAATCCGATGTGATGCTCGTAACCTGCAAAGTAAACAAGGTTCCCGCTGAGCGTAAACGCCGGCATGCCATAGCTGATTTTTTCGCCTGCTCCAGGCGCGGCTCGCTTGATCGTCGCACGCATCTTTTTGAGCAGGCTCTGCGTGCTTTTGGGAAAACCCTTGAGGTAACCGTTGAACGTTTTTGCGGGCTTTGAGGTCATCGCCATGAAGCCATTGTGCCCTAAGTTCTTAGTAGGCGGAAGGATTAGATACCCGCTTGAAGCGGAGCGAGACACTTGCCGTCGACCGTAAGCTGACGCGCGTAATAATCGCCTTCTTGGGTCCGTACGAGTTCAAAGCGCGCCACGACGACATCCTTGCTCTTGAACGTCACGCGAAACGCAGGAATATCTTCGCCGGAGAACTTCCTCAGCTCTTCGATCAAGATGCGTCTTAAGTCCTCGCGATCCGTATCTCCAACATGCGTGATCTTTTCGGCTAGATTTGCAGGATTGGCCGACATCATGCGTCCGTCGATCGTAAGACCCGCAAGAGCCGGCGAAACCCAGGTGTGGTCGCTGTAAAACTTGGCCAAGGTCTGTTCGACCGTGAACTCGGGGTTGGTCACCAAAATCTCAGCTAAGCGGTTGGTCACCGCAGGAGCTGCCATGGAAGTGCCGGTCATGTGAATCTGACCGCCCCCCGCGCGCGCGTTCTTGATGCCGGCGCCCGGAGCGGCGACTTCGACTTCAACGCCGGAGGTATTGGAGAACTTATCGATGCTGCCTGCCTCGTTGGCGGAGGCGACTTGCAAGACGTTAGGCATCTGGATGAGGGCCGTGTGATTCTTGCCTTCGGCCTTGTACTTGGTGAGCTCCGTCATCTCGTTTCCGGAGGCCATGACGAAGATCATGTCGGGGTTGGCTTTGAACATCGCGCCCATTTCCTCGACGTAGATCTTAGCCGCAGCGCGAGCTACCTGTCCGCGCTTGCCCAAAGTCAAAAGCTTGGTGATCAATGACATGTTCTTGGAGATCGCCTTTGTAGCTACGTCATCAGAGCTGCCCAGCGAGAGATTCACGACGCGAGTGCCCGCCTTGCGTAAGCCCTCGCCGATTGCCGCAAATTTGGTTCGCAACTCAGCACGAGTCTGAGCTTCGTTAAATTTCCAGATCTCGCGAATCGTCATCTTTTCGGAGGGCGTGATCATCGGATAGGTGATGAGCTTCACGCCGGTGAGCGATTGCATCGCCACGCCCGAGACGTGCGTGCCGTGCAGGTAGGTGCCAATGAGATCGAGCTCTTGGCGAAACTTCTTGGAGAACTTGGCCTTGATCATTCCCTTGAGCAAGATCTTGAGGCGAGTCGCATCGGGTTCATTCTTTGAAACGCCGTTTGAGGTCTGAGCTACTGCATCGATAAATGCGACGTGCTCGGCATAACGGCCTTGGTCGATGCGCTTCTTGAATTCGGCTAAAACTTCACGGTTGAGCTCGGACCAGGATTTCTCTTTCCCGTTCCTGTCCACGACCTTGATCGAATCCATCATCTCTTGGTCAACGGCGTTGGCAAAAGTCTCGTGGTCATGGTCCACAGGCGAGTCGATCACCGCGATGGTGATCCAATGGGGCGGCAAAGCCCACGCTGTGACCGAAAGGATGGCTAAGGCACCAAAGAGTACTTTTAAGGCCCTCATGGAGGGGGGTTATTGACCAAAAAACCCAATATTACAATACTAATACAGTCGGAAATATCGGGCACGCAAGATCAGAGCCTTATCGTTGAAATAATTGAAGAAAAACTAATCAGAGTCCCTCGGATCCTGCATCATCTTCTTCAATTTGGGCATGTTTTTGATTCGATTGATCTCTTCTTTGAGCTTGGCAGCCCGCTCCAAGGCGTCTTCGTTAGCCAGCTGATTTCCTAAGCAAGGGACAGCCACTGGGGACGAAACCTCCGTATCCTGATCTCGAATCGCTCGGACGGCTGCTCGCACAGTGGCATCGGAATGCTTAGTCAGGCGGGTGAACGCCACGCGAGCCGCCTCCCCTTTCATGAGCCAGAGCGCCTGGGCCGCAGCGATCACGTCGCCTGCCTCGGGACTTCCCGAAGCGGCGATCAACAACGGAAGAGCCAACTCAAAATCCGAAAATCGCTTAGCGATCATGTCCAGCGCGAGGCTGCGCACCGAAGCGTCAGGATGGCGAGTAGCGCGGGCGATCGCCTCAAAAGCTTGTTGGGTGGAATGATGCGCAAGCGCCTGGATCGCCATGGAAGCCACCGCTTTGCGAGGATCCCGCGATGCGCCAACCAGAGCGGCCTTGACGCGAGGGTTGGCTTCTATTCCTTTTCCCACCGAAAGCGCCCAGAGCGCCGAGACACAGGTCTGCTCCAAAGGATGCCGGGTGGCTTGGATCAATGCATTGAGTTGCTCGGGATCGTGCAGATCCAGATGCTTAGAAATCAGGAGCGAGTTTTGAGTATTCTCACCAAGCAGGTGCCTCAGCACAAACTGCTTTCGATCCGAATTCATCTGCTTGTAAAAATCTTTATAGGCAAAGAGCTTGGCGCCGGCCGCTGCTCGAACCGCGGCGTGAGGACTATCTACCAAACCGATCAATGCGACGCGAAGCTCGACATTCTCAAGCCGGTCCACCGCTATGAGCTCTAAGGTCGCCGCCACGACATCTGGATGCGGATTGCTCAACGCCGCTAAGAGGCAATCCGGCCAGCGACCGCCGATTCCATAGGTCATTCCTTTTACGATGATCTGAGGATTGCTAGTCCGCTTTACAAACGCGAGAACCGGCGGCCTCGGAGCGACGCCAGACATTTCGAACAACGCCTGGGAATTCTCCAGGAGCACTTTGTCTACTTCGGCGCCCCACTTAGAGGGAATCGACTCCAATAGCTCGGCAAAAGTCTGGGCAGACTTCTCGGTCCCATGGTGAGCCAAAAGCAAGACGAGCCGCTCGACAAGCTTCTTGTCCCGGCGGTCAAAGAGCGGAAGTATTCTAGGAATCGCCTCGTCGCCTTGAAGGCTGATCAAGGCATGCGCGGCATGATTTGCGACGTTAGGGTTGGGATGATCAAAAGCGCGAATGACAAAAGGCAGCGCGCTTTGCACTTTGTAGCGACCGATCCCAAACAAGGTATCGCACAGGAAAGCAGGATCATGAGCTTGATGAGAAACTGCGGCTAAAAGAATATCCTCAATGGCTACTGAACTTCCAGGAACGCGAGATCGTGCCAAAACATGCTGGATGGATTGCGAGATAGTGGCCAGCTCGGATGCATCCAGCTTGTGCTGCTCAAGCTGGGCCTTTAGGAATCCAGGCAATTTGCTTTCGATGGACCGAAACCCCTCAATTCCATCTCGATTCAAAGCGATGATCGCCTGGGCGGGGTTAGCACGCGCCCACTCCTCAAGCCAAAGCATGGCCTCCGGATCTTTTTGGAGGGCCATTTGATTGAGGAGACTCAAGCGCAATGCCTGGTCCTGAGTCTTGGACAAGACGTTCCCTACCGATGGCTTCTTTTGAAGCGACCGAGCGAGCCAGGCTGCCTCCACGATACGATCCGAGAGATTGGGCAGCTCATTAACAAGGTTTGAAAATCGATTTGGAAACTTCTCGAGCTCCATGGCCTGCATCAGGTTGGATTCCTTGTAACCCAAGTCGATGGACTCTTTCTTACCGTAGAGATCCTCGTAGAGATTCTTTTCTTCGCGGGATTCAGCCTTGCGCTGAAGCAAAGCGTTGAGGTTGCGAATATTTCGGGAGTTCCAGGCGATCTCCGTGAGCACAAAAGGTTTTCCTAGGGTCAGAGCCGCGCTCATCGCCCCATCGCCCGCGAGAACGGGCGGTGCCTGCGAGTAGGCCATCAGGCTAACGAATACCTCGTGCGGAAGGGTGTCCGTCTTCACTACATAAACGACTCCCGGAGCGGCAACCTGGGGCAGTGCGCTGGAGGATTCAATAACCTTAACCTGCGCGAGGACGGCTTCCTCTTTCGAAAATCCCGAGGGCGTCAGGACGACGATTCCTTTGCCCGTGGCTAAAGCCCGCTCTTTGAGCCCAGCGAGATAGAGATTGAATTGAAGCTTCACCCTTTCGTGGCTCACTCCGTAGGCCAGGACCACTTCGGACCCTTTGAGAGCTTTTTGGCCCACCACCTGCTCGACCAACGCGCGCTTATCATTTGTGCGCGGCATCGCCTTAAGAGAATCCATTACGGCCTGTCGCACTTGGCCCTGGGTTTTCCCTCTCAGCGCGTAGGCGACCGCATCGACGTAGATTCCAGATTCTCGATCTGAAATGCCGGCTGAGCTGATGCGGTACTGCGCCTCGCCGTGTTGCATAAAGGCGTAGGGGTTTTCGGAAAAACGATTCTCGGTATTTCCCAATACCGTCTGGGTCAGGAACACGGTGTCTGGGTGGGTTAAGATCTTGCCGCCGAGATTGGGCCTAAGCCAACTCTTCAAGGTGAGGTCATCGGGCCTTCGGATTTCGCTCACCGGACTCGCGAGGCTCAAATGGAGATCCGCGGGCCTCATCTCGCGCGGCAAATCCCTTAGGTCG
>JBGAWT010000041.1:0-18755 GCA_044227445.1 Bdellovibrionia bacterium
GTGTTTTGCGAGACCCACCCATACGCTCTGCATATCGGTGTTGGAGGGTGAAATCGTGATGGCTAGCGAGTCAAATCGCTCCCATCAAGGTCGCGATCTGGTCTACAGGGTACAGCTCGCGTCACGCTCGCTTACTTTGGTATACGCCAGTCCATCGGACTGGCTAGCGAGTCAAAGCCGTTTGGCGAAACGAATCGTTTCGTGAAGAGCCTCTGATTCGCCTGACGCGGCGCGCCCGAGCTAGTTGTTCGTTCGAGCGAGCGCCTGGCGCAGGTTGCGCTCCAAGGTCGCGTCACGCGCACCTAGGCGGCGCAAGAGCGATTCGCGGAACTGAGGATCCGCGACTTGCAGCATTTCCAAGACTTGCCCGAAGCCATTGACGCGAATTCTTTCCTCAGCCTTGGCTGGAGTGTCGGTTGTCTCGCTGGCTTCCTTGGCTGCTCTCGAAATATTCACTTTGTCGCTCATGACTTGTTCTCTCTTTCTTTCTTGGCGGTCTTTAAGGCTTGCGCATGAATGTGCTCGGTTTGCGCCTTGGACTCCTTGCGAAGGCGTTCCATCTGTTCTTCCGAATTGCGGCGGTATTCCTCGATTCGGGCTGTCTGAGCGGCTTTGAGGCGGTCCACTTCAGCGTCTCCGACGCGTTTTTCTTCGGCCACTCGCTCGCGGGTCGAGGAGCGTACGGCATTGAGCTGATCCTGGAGGTACTCGGCTTCTTCCGAAATCCTGAGGTCGTAGGCGTTTCGCAGTTGGTTCACGCGCTCGGCGTGGTTCTCGCCCAAGGCCTTAGTTTCCTCATTATATCGGGTCCTTATGTCGTCTACGGCGAGCTCGTTGCGTTTTTCGAGCTGCGAGCGGTAGTTAGCCATCCGAAGTTCTTCGCTATAGGCGTTTTTGTTGATCGAATTAGCCACCCGGGGGGCCCCTTCCTTCCCTTGATTTTGGCAGTCCGGGCCATGAAAAAAAATGGGCAAGAATTACCCATGAATGTTATCGAAAGAGGTCGTACGGGGAGCGCTGAATGCAGCCATTTTGGGCAGGAATCGTCAGTTTACTAATGATGGGAGAGAACGCGAAGATGGACTCTCAAGTCGTGCTCGCGGACGGTCGCTCGTCCATGAGTCAAAACGTTCCATCCGGGCTTCCAGGCGGACGTAAGTTCAGCCATTTTCAGATCGCCAATGGCTTGGAGCTGTTCGTCGTAGAGAACCACGCCGTTCCTCTTTTCAACTTTCAGATTTGGTACCAGGTGGGCTCCAAGCACGAGAAGCTCGATTCGCGTTTCAACAAGACGGGCATGGCTCACTTGTTTGAGCACATGATGTTTCGCGGCACCAAAAAGTACGAATACCCCAAGTTCGATCGTATGCTCACGCGCGCGGGCTCGACTCCGTCCAACGCGACGACTTGGCTGGATCGCACCAACTACTTCGTCGGCATGCCTAAGAGTGAGTTGGATCTCATTCTCAACCTCGAAGCCGATCGCATGCAGAACCTCGATCTGAGCCAAAGCCTTTTTGACAAAGAGCGGGGATCCGTTTTGGGCGAACGAGCCTTGATGATGGATGATCCTCGTTCTCTCGCGTCGGACATGATCTTTGAGCTCGCTCTGACAAAGCATCCTTACCGCTACTCCACGATTGGCACCGAAGCTGAGATCAAGAGCGTGACCATCGATGAGGCGATGGCTTTTTACAAAAGCTATTACGCACCTAACAACGCGGCGATTTTCGTCTCAGGCGATGTCGACCCTGCGGATGTGCTTCAAAAAGTCCTGAAGTATTTTGGCCAAATTCCGGCATCAACCATTCCCTCGTTGCCCAAAGTCGTCGAGCCTGAGCAAACCGCAGGTCGGAGCCAGACCTTCAAGCACGCTCAGCTTCAGTCGCCCTATTTGGTCATGGGTTTCGTGACCCCGGTCGGTACCCATGCCGATGCGGCGGCCCTTTGGGTTTTGCACGCGATGCTTTCCACGGGCCAAGGAGCGCTCTTGCAGGCCGCTTGGGTCAACAAGGGTTTGGCTTCGGGTCTGGGCGGTGGATTTTATCCCTTGCGCGATATGAGCTTCTTTGAGGTTCACGCGGACGTTCAAAAGAATAAGACCGCCGAAGATCTTGTCGCTGCTTGGGATGGCGCTCTGGGAGCGCTCGATGCCCGCTTTTTGGACCGAGATCTGGAACGGGCTAAAAATCAGATCCTTCTGAGCACCTGGCTGGATTGGGAAAAGAACCAAGACTTCGCTTTTTTCATGGGCGATTCGTGGATCAATACAGGCGAAGCGGATTTAGGGTTCAAGATGATCGATCGCGTTTCGCAGGTCACTGCTCAGGACGTGGTCCGCGTGGCGCAAAAATATCTCACTGCCGCACGTCGAAACGTCCTGATCGGCATGCCTAAAGGAGATGCGCCGTGAGGATGATTTCAGCTCTCTTGGTCGCTTTGTTTTGCACCGGCGCCTTTGCCGCGTCGGAGGAGAACAGCATGAACTGGCGTATCGTCACGGAGCGCGACTCTGCTTATCCGGTGGTTCACTTGGTTTTTACCTTTGAGTCCGGAAGTCTCTCGGACCCTCAAGGAATGTCGGGACTGGCGCACATCACGGCGCGCGCGCTTCTTCGGGGCACGCAAACCCGTCCTGCAAAAGATCTGACTGATGGCCTGGAGAGGTACGGCAAGCTCGAGCGCGTCGAGGTCGGCGCGACTCGGACGACTTTTGAGTTCTCAGGCTTTTTGAGCAACTTGGATTTCTTGCTCGATATCCTGCGAGATGTTTTCACTCAGCCCGCTTTCGACATCCAAGAAACCATCACCCTTCAAAATCTGATTCAGGGTGAGCTGCGTAGCTCGATCTCTGATACGGACGAAATCGGAAGACGAGCTCTGAGAGCTGCCCTCTATAAAGGGACTGCAGCTGAGCTTCCGGTTTTGGGCACGGTCGCAGGAATCGGGAAAATCTCGCCCAAGGACATGAAGGCTTTTTTTGACGCTCACTACACTTTGGACAACCTGGTGATCGGCGTTTCTTCATCGCTCGAAGATGCTGAGATCACGCGTCGTCTGAAATCTAAGCTCGATATCCTGGCTCGCGGCAAGCGAGTGGCTCTGCCCTTTCCGGATTGGACGCTCAAGGGCAAGCGCGCGTTCATCGTTCCAAAGACGGGGCTTGAGGCGAGCTCGCTTTTGTTCGCTTCGCCTGGCGTCAGCGCCGCTGACGTAACGGCGCTTCCGCTTGAGGTCGCTAACTTTGTTTTCGGTGGCGATTTCACGTCTCGGTTAAGCAACGCTCTTCGTGGTGACACGGGCTGGACTTATGGTTCGCGCGCTGGCTACACGATCCTTCAGCCTTGGGAGTCCAAGCCCACGAGTTTCGTGATCGATGCGGTGCCATTGGCTGAGCACGTCGCGGATTCGATTCGAGCGATTTGGGCTGAGTGGCAAAAGTTTGCGGCCGCTGGTCTAAGCGCTGAGGATCTGGACTACGCTTCTAACGCCGTGTCTAAGAACTTTCCAAACAAGATCGAAACCCCTGCTCAACGCGTGCGCGCCAAGGTCTTGGAGTACGTCACAGGCCGTCCAGCTTGGACCTCCGATGCTTACTCCTCAGCTGTCGAAGGCGCCGATCTCGCGAGCGTCAATGCGACCGTGAAGAGCGCGTTTCCGTTGGATCAGGTAGCTATCGTAATCGTGGGCGATCCCGCTGTGGCGCGTCCTGCACTTGCCGAAATTCCGGGCTTGGATTCTATTGAGGCTGTGGAGGTCAATCCGTGAGTCAACAAACGCTGGTGTTCCTGGGGGCTAAGCGCACAGCGTTCGGTGCAAACGGCGGTTCACTCAAAGACATCAATCCTACGGATCTTTGTCTTCCGGCTGCCAAAGCGGCATTTGCTCAAGCGGGCGTCTCTCCCGAAGAAGTCGATCACAATATCATCGGCAATGTGCTGCATTCGGCAGCCGACAGCATCTATACGCCTAGGCACGTAGGCCTTCGCGCGGGCGTTCCGATCAAGGTTCCCGCTTTGGGCATTAATCGTCTTTGCGGGTCGGGCTTTCAGGTGATCGTTGAGGCGTATCAGCAGATGGCTGCCGGCGACACGCGCATCGCTTTGATCGGCGGCGTTGAGAATATGAGCATGAGCCCTTACATCCTGCGCGGCGCGCGTTGGGGCTTGCGCATGGGGCATGCACCCGTGAGCGATATGATGATGGAATCGCTCTTTGACACGTTTGCCGGCGCTCCGATGGCGATCACGGCTGAGAACCTAGCCGAAAAATACCAGCTCACGCGTGAGCAGTGCGACGCGTTTGCGCTTGCGAGCCAAAAGCGCGCTGCCGAAGCGCAGGCGGCCGGTCGATTCAGCGATGAGATCACGCCCGTGGAGATCACCGATAAGAAAGGCACGCGCTCGTTTGCTCAAGATGAGCATCCGAGGCCAGAGACGACGCCTGAGATCTTGGCTAAGCTCAAACCCGTGTTCAAAAAAGACGGGGTAGTGACCGCAGGCAGCGCCAGCGGCATCGTCGACGGTTCTGCGATGATGGTGGTGGCTACCGAGAGCGAGGCTAAGCGTCGGGGGGCTCAGCCCCTGGGCCGTCTAGTCGCCTACGGGGTCGCGGGTTGCGACCCCAAGATCATGGGCATCGGCCCGGTTCCCGCTTCCCAGGCTGCTCTTCAGAAGGCAGGCCTCAAGTTAGACCAGATGGACCTGGTGGAAGTGAACGAAGCCTTTGCGCCGCAAACCCTCTCCGTTCAAAAGGAATTAGGAATTGACCCGGCGCGTCTCAATGTGAATGGCGGCGCGATCGCCATCGGTCACCCCTTGGCGGCCAGTGGAACGCGCATCACAGGACATCTTTTGTACGAGCTAAAACGGCGCAAAAAGCGCTATGCTCTAGGCACGGCCTGCATTGGCGGCGGCCAGGGAATTGCCGTCATCGTCGAGGCCTTTTAAAAGAAAGGCAGCTCATGGAAACCGAAAGAGCTTCAATCACCCAAACCGCGGCACGCGCCATGGAAATCGAGCTTAAGGGCGAACGCATCGCGCTTCGTTCTACCGGTACGGATCCTGAGCTTGTGCGCGAAGTTCTGGCCCTGGTTTCGCGCAGGCTTAAAGACGCCGAGAGCCGTGGTCGTGGAGCTCCTGCCCACCAAGTCGTGCTGCTCGCCCTTTTGGATCTGGCCGAAGAATACATTCGCGCCTCCCAGCGCTTGTCGGATCACCAGATCCTGATGGACGAAAAGAGCTCCGAGCTCTTGCGCCTGCTTCAGCTTGATACGTGAGCACGCTCAATCAAATTCGCGCTGACCTGAAAAAGCGCCGAGCCTCCCGCTCAAGCGCGGATCGAGCACTCTTGTCTGCCAGTGCCTGCCTGCGCGCCCTGGAGCATTGGAAAGTCATGGCTCGCCCCGGAGATCTGGTGCTGGCTTACCGCGCTCAAGCCCGTTGGGGAGAGCTTGCAATAGACGCTCTTTTGAAGAGCTGGGTGGTGGCCTATCCGCGCATGAACGGCGAGACGCTTGAGTTTGCCGTTGGCCACGAGTGGCTCAAGAACGAGTTTGGTTTTGAGGAACCTGCACCGAGCTGCCCCACCTTAAGCGCTGAGGAAATCAGTCGTCGCACTCAGGCCATTTTGGTGCCGGGTTTGGGTTTTGGCTCCCAAGGCCAGCGTCTGGGTATGGGCAAGGGGCACTACGATCGGTTTTTGCCTCGGGTCGCAAGCCAGGTCCCCCGGATTTCGCTCTCATTCGACGATCAAGTACTTGACGAATTTAGTAATGAGTGGGAGAAGCCCTGGGATCAACGCGTTGACTGGATCGTAACTCCGACGCGTGTTTTGCGAGGTCAACGTACCTCTTAGAAAAGTAGTTCGTTCCCATGAAAGTTTTGTATTTCGGAGATGTGTATTCCCGCCCCGGTCGCGAGGCCGTCAAGGTGGCGATGGCCAAGCTCGTTCCCGCCCATCAGATCGACTTCGTCATCGTCAATGGTGAGAACATGTGCCACGGCAACGGCATCCTGCCTGAGATGGCCCAAGAGTTTTTTGATCTCGGTGTGGACGCAATCACCACCGGCAATCACGCCTGGGACCAGCGACAAATCATCCCTTACATGGCAACGAATCCGCGCATGCTCAGGCCCGCCAACTACCCGGATCATCCGGTGCACAAGGTTCCTGGCCGTGGGGTCACGGTTTTAGAGTCGCGCCGGCGTGCGGGTCTGCGCCTAGGCGTACTGCAGGTCATGGGTCGCGTGTTCATGGATTCGCTGGATTGCCCGTTTCAGGTGGCTGAGCGCGAAGTGAATCGCCTGGATGACCTGGGTGTGCGTTCGATCTTCGTGGATTTTCACGGTGAGGCGTCCTCCGAGAAACAGGCGTTTGCGCACTATATGGACGGTAAGGTGAGCGCCGTGGTGGGGTCGCACTCGCACGTTCAGACGGCTGATGAGCGCGTTCTGGGTGGAGGCACCGCTGCGATTACGGATGTGGGAATGTGCGGTTGCTTTGATTCGGTCATCGGTGTGAAGAAAGAGCTTTCGATCCAAAAGTTCCTAACCAAACGCCCGGTGCGCTATGAGCCGGCAGAGGGGCCAGGCGGCTACGGCGCCGTGGTCGTGGATATCGACGAGGGGTCAGGGCGCGCCCGGACGATCTTGAGGCTTCGCGAAGTCGCTGTGACGATGGGGTAGGGGCTTCGTTGCGCCTCTGGCGGAGTCAGAGGCACTTCAGCAGACGTTTGGTCTGTTGGAACCTGCCTGAGTCTGACTCACAACCCTATCAACAGACGTTTGGTCCGTTGAAACCTAAGTGACTCCCGCTCAGCAACATTCCGCCTGAGCTTGGCCGCCGCCTTTTGCTAGCTTTTTGCACTTCCCGCCCTTTTCAACTGTGCAGGTCCCTTCGGCGCAGGCTCCGCAGCCCGAGAGGGACTCATATTTCCAGGGGCGGTGCAGGTGATTGATGGCCTGGAGCGCCTCGGGCAGGGTGGGGTAGGACTGAAAGTACAGGGCCTCGCCGGTGGCGTGAGAAAGCACGCAGGCCGAAAAGGCCCCTTCTTCCTCGATCACACTCCCCATCCATTCGTCATCAATGAGGAAGCCAGACTTGAAATTGAGCTCCGTAAGCATGCCGTCACCTTACCTCATTCTAGTGTTGCAAGGAGCCCGTTTTTCTCTTACAAAGCGTGAACTATCAATACGGTGGGGCTGTAGCTCAATTGGTAGAGCACCTGCTTTGCAAGCAGGATGTCGTCGGTTCGACTCCGATCAGCTCCACCAAATAAAAAAGCCCGCGTCTTCGGACCGCGGGCTTTTTTATTTGGTGGCCAGTTCCCATACTCCCTCTCTAGCGCAAACTCGGTACCTCTCGTGCTATGCTCTTCGTATTGTACTTGGATCCGATTAGGGCCGCACTTCTAGGAGTAGGGCTTTTGGTCGCTACGAGCGCCCACGCGGGGGTTTTTGACCCTCCTGAGTACCCAGGTGGCTCACTTGCTTACCGGGTTGTTGTCATGCGGGCATCGGGGGATTCGGTTTCCGAAGGTGTCCTGAGATTTCCTGAATCTGGCGTGCGCTCAGAGGTTAAAGACGAAGGCGATACCGAAGCTCCCTCTGTTCGATTGGAAGGAATTCTCGTCAAGCCGGATTGGGGCATGGTCTTTCAGGGCGAGAAGGTTCCTGTCCGCACAGATCCTAAAAAACCCGAGGCTACCTTCTCGATCGTCGTTCCTTCAAAAGGAGGCGATACCAAGTTTTCTATTTCGCTCGTTGAAGCCAGTGGCGTGGTTCACAAAGAGGAATGGGTTGCGCAGCTCGTAGGTTTTACCGAACCTCCCGCGCCAGGCACGCCGAGCAAGTGGCAGTTGGAGCCTTTGTTCTGGGTGGGTACCTCTTTGATCACGGGAGTGGAGGTGAACTCCGGTGCCACGACGCGTACGTCTGTGCTAACGCTTCCTGTGATCGGGGGCGAAGCGACGATTCACAAAGCCAAGACTCCGCGCGCAAGAGCTTGGTTCGGCCGCCTGGGCGTAACGCTCGAGCACAACCTCAATGTGCGAACAGTGGCCGGGACGAACTTAACATTTCCTTTTTTGTATCCTTCATTCGCGATCGAAGGTGGGTTGCTCAACGCACTTCGGATTTCTTCGGTCGGAGCTGCTTTCTCGCCTTACTTGAGCGTCGGACGTCAGGGGGTGGGACAGACTGGCTTTGGTTTTGCCGACGTGTTTTCGGAGCCCACCGGATCATTATTGGCCCTACACGTCTGGGCGCTTTGGGTGGGCCTGGGGCTTCAGTACAAGCAGTTCCTGCTCAATCGTGAGTGGTTATTTAGAATGGTGTTTCTTCGCAGCATCATCGGCGGCGCGTGGCTAGGGGACGGTTCTGCGGTTTCGTATCCCTCACTAGGTGGTTGGGGCACGACCGAGATGCTCAGGGTGGATCTGTTTAAAGGGTTATTTGCTCAAGCGGATTTTAGATGGATTTCGCTTACCGGCACCGAATGGGCCACCCAGTGGGCCGTCGGGCTGAGCGCGGGCTGGAAATTCTACTTAGCCTTCTAAGAGTTGAAGTCGCCGTTGGAGAGCAAGCGGATGATCACGGGTTCGAATACGCTCGAGGCATTTTGGGAGCGGCAGGTCAGCACATAGCGACCCAGTCTATCCATGGTAATGCGCGAGCAGGTTTCCATATAAGTTCCAGAGGTGTTGCCGGCGAAGGATTGCGATGGGCGATCCGGGGGAGCGAGAACTTTGTAGCCCGCTCCGCCACCAAATGAAGCATCGAGCGTTCCGTTCATATTAAAACGTGCGACTACGATCCTGTACGAGCCCGTAATGCCGGACCATCCTGTCGCAACGACCTTGCCGGTAATTGGATCGTATACGCCGTGAGAGAAGGATTCCCATTTTGTCGCAGCGCTACCTAGGCCAGACACAGCTGCGCCCCCGTTGTTAAAGATTGCGATCCCGCCTGTGCCGAAGCTCGAATCCAGGTAACCGCTCGAATTCCATTTCCAGACGTCGGCGTGTACAGGTTGGACGCCGCTTTCGCCCGTCTGGCCGGGGAGGAACATCGTACCGTTAGGTCCCAGCACTGCCGATCCAGCTGACACGTCAAATTTGGTAGCAAATGGGGATCCCATGATGCCCGTCAAACCGCGGCGAGGAATCTCGGCTGCCCCCGTTCCGTAAGGGCCATAGCTCGTGTCGAACGCGCCGTTTGAAAGCGCTCTGAAGATTGTAGAAACGCGGTAACCCGTGGTGCTGCCATCCCAGTCGACGGATTGAGCGAAGACGTCGTAGATGTAGCCCGATTCATCGATGATCGGAACGCCCTTCATGAAGTCGTACTTGTTGGCGTTTGGAGCTCCCGTGACGGAATTGCCATCATGAAGGAACAAGGAGTAACCGCCTGACGAGCCGAAGCTCGTGTCCAACGCGCCGGAGGTCGTGTAGCGAGCTACCATCGCCTCATAGTGTCCCGTCGAATTAGTGGTGTAACCTGCAGCAATCAGTCGGTTGATATCTTGGCGGTAGACCATCCCTGAGAGCTCGTAGGTAGTACCTCCACCCAGGGGGCTTCCGGGTGGGCTCGTGAAGAAATATCCGTTGGTGCCAAAGCTCGTGACGAGGCTTCCGGACTCGGTAAGCTTCATAGCGCCATAGTTAGAGGCCGTAGCCGTCGAAGAATAGAAGTTCACGTAATAGTTGTTGGAGGAGTCCCAAGAGATTCGCGAAACGCCTTGCTCACTTTTGGTAGAAGCCGAGACCGCGCCTGCGAGCGAAGGCTGATTGAAGTTTGGAAGGACGTAAGCCGTCCCGTTACCAAAGGAGGTATCGAGCGCCCCGTTGGGTAGATACCGCACATAAAACATTTCTATGCCGCCGGACGGGTTCTTTTCGGAGCCCGCGATGATGTAGCGTCCCTTAGCGTCGATTTCGAGAGTGCCAAAGTTGATGGCCTTAGTGGCCGCAGGCCTGCCCGAAGGGCTATCCTGATTATTGTAGAAAACGGTGTATCCGTAACCTTTGCGGAAAGGCGTGCCAAGCTCGCCATCGGAATCGGCGTAGTTGCAGCCACTTTGCAAAGCAGGCAGCAAAACTGCCATTGCGGCGCTCAAGACTATGGGGGCACGATAAAAACGACTCTGGCCCATAAGTCGATTTTATCGCTCCTTATGAGGACAATGGTTAAGATGCTCAAGTGATGGTTAAGAAGCGAAGGTCTCGAAAAGACAGGGAAAAATACGTCTTCCTATCATTTGCCTGTATTTGCCTTTCGCAGTATGGGGGCGTTGAATGCACCGCGTGAGCTCATCGCTTCTGATTGTTTTGTCGCTTCTTTGGTCTGCCTCCTGCGCGTCGACGCAGGGCTCTGGTTACTACAACCGAATGGCCCAAACGGATCCCAAGGGCGCGGCGGCTGCGGCCACGACTGAGGCTCTTTTAGTTGCGGCAGTCACAGCGGGAGGCGCTAAGACGCCGCTTCCTCCCAATGGCGTTTGCAGCGTGCGTGCTCCAGCTAACGAGACCACTATGCCCTGCGGCGGCGTGACCTTAGTGGTGACGGATGACCAGTCAGCGGCAACCTATCGGGTTCGAGTGGAGGACGGAGCTTTCCGTATTCCGGCTTCGCTGCAGGCTCGCTTCGTGTTTCGATCACGAGCCATCTTTATGCCATCGAGTCCGTACAGGTAAGCGAGGACTCCGTGCATAAGCCAGTGCTCGACGTTCGTATGAAGGCGCGCTGAGTTCAAAGAGCGGGCGTCGACTACTTAGTCGTGACTTCGTAGGTGTTCCAGCTCGTCTCAGTGGAGTGATGCTGAACGATGTCGATCACCAGCGTCGGAGCCTTGGTGGCGATGTCGCCTTCGGTGAGCTGAACGGTGGAAATCTCGATACGAATTTTATCGGCGCTCACTGTCTCGTAAGTGACGCCCGTGACGACCGAAGATTGCTTGCTTAGGTTCTCGATCGCAGGCGCGTTGTCGAGCAGAGCTTGAAAGACGACGCCCATTTCAGCGCTGATCTTTTGGTAGGTTGGGCTGCCGGGGCTTAGGGTGGCAGTGTAGGTGTTTTGGACAAAGCCCAGGCCATGGTGCTTATTGGTGATCTTGAGGGCCGTTGATTTTCCGGCGATATCGCCTTCCGTCGCTCGAGCTTGAATGGTGTAGGTCACTGTCTTAGTGGCGGCGTCCGTGACCTCAGAAACGAAGTCGATCTTTTGGCCTTCGGTTGATGCGAAGATCTGGAAGTCCTGCATCGTATTGAGAATCGCTGAGAGGTAGCCCGCGCATGGGACCTTAGTCTGAGCGGCAAAAGCCGAATAAGTGGAGACCAGGCTCAACAAGCCCACCAACAACTTCTTCATAACAACCTACCTTTTGTGGGCGCGTGAATAGGTTAAAATAGTAAATTAGTCAACAAATAGTAGAGAGACTCTATCCCTGGAGTCGCGCTGCCATGGTCTCTCCCATGAGGGCCCCCTGCGCGACGCAGGCTTGCAGCAAAAACCCACCGGTGGGGGCGTCCCAATCCAGCATCTCGCCTGCCAGATAGACGCGTGGATGTTTGCGTAATTCAAAGTTTTTATCGATTTCTGAAAGGCTTACGCCCCCTCTGGATGAGATGGCCTCGGCGATGGGACGGGTGCGCCTAATGACAGAGGGAACTCATGGATGCGCTTCGCCCACGCCTTCCAGTCGCGGTCAGTGAGCCACTCGAGGTGCGCAGTGAAAGATCAGCGCAAAAGCAGCTGGGCAGAGACTGAGCGTCTTCGCGATTCGGCGGATAGGGGAGAGATTTTCTTTCACGCCGCCCAGCTTGGCTGCGATCTGCTCTTGGCTCAGGTCGGGCCTGAGATTGATGCGCGCCGTGCCCTCGCAGCCCGTGAAATAAACGGGGGTGCCTTCGATTCCATACTCCGTGATCATCGCGTCGCCCTCGCGAGAGCCGCGCGCGGTGGTCATGACGATTCGTTTGAGGGGCTGTCTTTCGGCTTCTTTTAAGAAAGCCTGAGGCCACTGCACCGAGTAGCCGACGTTGGATGGCGCGAACTCAGTGAAGGCGACGTCGTGGTCCCTAAAAATCTGAGGCCATCGCAGCGGTACTTCGCTGGGTTCCCAGCTGCCGCCCCCTAGGGCAAATCCCGCGGCCGAAAATCTCCGCTTGGTCGTTTTTCCGTCGCTGCTTCTCATCTCGAGCTCGACCTGCTGCTCGCCCGCCGTGAATCCTACGCACTCCTGATCGTAGACAAACTTGACGCCTCGTTCACTTAAGCGAGCGACCCAGGCCTGCAAGAAGCGCGAGGCTTTCATTTCCTCGATGAAATAGCGGCCGCTCGTGCCCTCGAATGTCTTAAATCCCAATTCCTCTATGAACGCGATCCAGGCTTGAGGAGGAAAAGCTCCGATCAACCGCTCCCAAAAGGCGCGCTCCTCCGGCCGGGCCCCATCGCGGGTGTAGTGGGCGACGAATTCGGGAAGGGGAAGCGAGTTGCTGACGTTGAGGCCTGAGCTTCCGGCGACCAAGAGCTTACGGCCCGGGCTCTTGCGCTTCTCAAAGACGGTGAGCGCGCAGCCAGCCGCTGAGAGACGGTCGGCTGCCATGAGGGCCGCGGGGCCTGATCCTACGAGGGCGAACATGTGGGGTGAGTATAGCGTAACTCACCGTTTTTCCATGGCTGAGACCCCCATTTCGTACTCTTGCAAACCGGTAAAGGCTCTTGTAGCCCATAGGCATGAAGTTCGCCGTCGTTACGCTTGCATGCCTGCTCTGGGGAGAGGCTTGGGGGGCTGCTATTCCCGCTACCCTTTCGGGAGCTGACCTGGTTGCCCAAAAACAGCTGAGCGTGAAGGTGAGCTCAGGCCTTACGGCCGTGGTTTTCATGTCCTCCTCTTGTCCTTGCTCAGCCGCTCACGAAGCATCGCTTAAGGACCTCTCCGCGCGCTTTAAGACCGTGCGATTTGTAGGCGTGCACTCCAATGCGGATGAGCCTAAGGCGGATGCGGCGACGCATTTCGCTGGGTTTGCATTTCCGGTGATTCAAGATGAGAAGACCCAGCTCGCAGACGCTTTCGGAGCTCTCAAGACCCCGCATGTTTTTTTGCTCAAAGACGGGCAGGTCATTTACCAAGGCGGCGTGGATAACAGCCAACACCCAGCGGATGCGTCGGAGTTTTTCTTAAAAGACGCGCTTGAGGCGGTGGCAGCCGGAAAGCAGCCCGCTGTCACGAGAGCGCGGGCTTTGGGTTGCGTGATTCGGAGATAGTTATGAAGCAAGCACTGTGTGTCGCGATTGCACTTATGGGATTGGGATGTTTTCGGTCCCCTCTTTTCTTTCACGAAGAGAGAAGGGCGACGCAGACCTTGCAGGCAGACGCAGGGGTCTGTCCGCTGTATTTTCCAAAAGCGGATCTTTGCGCGTTGATCGAGTGGCCCAAAGCCCCAGCCGTAAAGCGCTTTGCCGAAGCTAAAATTAAGTTCTGGAGCAAGACTCACTCCAGCTCGCAAGGACCCTACAGGCAGCCGGATCTAGAGGTCGGATTTGATCCCATCATGCCGGATATGGCGGGACACGGAACGGCGCCTGTAGATATCGAGCCCGAGAAGGCTCAGGACGCGGGCTCGCTCCCCGGGCAGTTCGTGGTTAAAAAAATCTGGTTCATGATGGGCGGGCGCTGGGAAATTCGCCTTCAGCTCAAGCGCGGCGATGAGATCGTCGAGCAAGCCTCTACGGAGATTTTCTTGAAGTGATCCTTTCGGCGCTCCTTCTTTTCGCGGCCTCCAGCGCGTGGGCGGCACCCTGCTGCTCGAGCCAGTCCGCGGTTCCTACGCTCATGACTGGCGACGAGAGGTTCTTGGTGGGCGCCACCACGTTGGGGACCACGATCGTGGCGGATGCGCCTGCTGGATCGCTTCCTGTTTTTTGGGACGGTACGAGTCAGGATTGGACGGCGTCCATGGAGCTGGATCTCGCAGCTCTGATCTCCGATCGCTGGCAAGCGGGGCTCGCCGTGCCTGTCGCATTTAGAGCGATCAATGAGCCTGGGCTCAGCGAGTCGGGTTGGGGCCTGGGCGATCTCAAGGCGAGCATCGCTTTCGAGGCTTTGCCCGAGTGGGAGTATTCGGCTTGGAAGCCTAAGGGGTATGTTTTCTCGCAGCTGTCGATTCCCTCCGGAAAGTCGATTTACGCCAGCACACGAATCTCGGGGCTTGATGCCTTCGGGCGTGGCAGCTGGGGGGCGATGCTAGGCGCAGCGCTCGTCAAGCGTTGGAGTCGTTGGGATGCGTTTGCTGTTCCTGCGCTGGAGGTTTTGTTTCCAGGCCCGGTGAGCAACACCGTGGTGCTGGGCGCGCAGGCGGGAGCAAGCTTTGCGGTTGGAGGCGGCGTGAGCTTTGGCGCGCTTCGCATTGGTGCGCGCATGCAGCCGGTCTGGGGATCTCGCAGAAGTTTCGTCAACGCCGGTATTTCGGGGGTCAGCGCAGATCAGTTGGTATGGAATGCGTCGATCGCTTTGAGCTGGCTCTTGGGCGATGAGTGGGGACTGGGCCTTGCCTATAACGATCAGACCTTGTTTGGGCCAGTGAACAACACGGCTTTGAGTCGCGGCGTGAGCCTTTCGGTTCAAAGGCGCTGGCTCAGGTAGCCGTGTAACGGATAGGGTGTGCATTGTTTAGCGCATGGAAGGCACGGAATTTGCCATTCGTTACACGGCTGTCTAAAGCCTAGTCCGCCCCATTTTGGGTTTTTGCACAGATTTCGAGTACTTAGCTTTGGCTCGCTCGTTGCTCTAGTAGGAGTACGAGACTAGGCGGATCCTGCTTATAACGGCGCTGACGGCTTCGGGTTGCGCCCCTGCTTGGCGAGCCACTCATTGCTCGGGATCTTCGGCTGGTATTTCCATCAAGAGCTGGAAAAGCTCTGGCTTTGTTCCCCTGCGATGCCTTTACTCCAGCCCCTTGCACTGGAAGCATGGACTTCAGGCTCATCAGGCCAGGATGGTTCATTTTATGCTGAGCCACTCCGGTCAGGAAATCGCGTCAGGCACGGTCTCCCTGCAAAGCGCCGAGCTTCTCGAAACAGATGTCACTCAAGTGATGTCTCACTCATCCCGGGCGCATCACCTAGTTGTCAGGGCACTGTCAATCCCGCGACCCAACGCGAGCGCGTGGCGCTCACGCTTCCTGACGAAGTCGTCGCGGCGCTTTACAACAAAACCGTCACTCAAAACTGCGTGTTAGGAAATGCATCCTACGTGCAGACTCTGCGTGATGATCTCAAGCAGGTATTTGGCGGGATCTTAGCGGACTAGCCCTGAGTGTCGATGGCTTTAGCCATCTGCTTGGCCTGGAGCGCGTCTTCGATGCGCGTGAGCTGGTTGGCTATTTCCTGCTCCGCTTTTTCGAGCAAGCGCCAGATCTCGTCGCGCTCGCGTATGTGGTCCTTGATCATGGCCTCAACGCGTGTGCGCTCGTTTCCCGCGGGAATCCGTTTCATGCCCACTTTGAGGCGTTCGAGCTCAGCTTGTTTAGCGGCGAGCAGACCTCTGAGCGGGTGCACTTTTTTGAGGTGCTCGACTTCGAGATAAAGGTGGGTGGCTAGCTTTTGGAATCGCGTGCGCTCGGAATTGAGGATCGCGCGCAGCTGCTCGGCGTGGCCTAGAACTTCTTGGTACTCGTGCTCCAGCTCGCGGGCCGCTTTGACGAGGATCTCAAGCTCCGGATTGACTCGAGCGCCGTTGGCATGGGTGGCTTCGCCTGGAAGCTTAACGATCGTAGGACGGGAGTTTTTCTTGGGGCCAAAATCGTGTGACATCGAAACATCACCCCTTTTGATTGATTTTGAAGCTTTGGTCGGCGCGGGTCAACGGGCCCAGGCGGAAGGAAGTGCCTAGTGGTGGCTAGTAGTCGAGTTTTCCCTGTGACCTGAGAAGGTTCATAAGCGCTTCCCAGCGGGGATTTTCATAACGGATGAATGTACCGTGGACGTAAATCTCGCGCGCGTACTGGTTGCCAGTCTGATCTAGGAACTGCTGGTCGCCATCCATTTGCCCGTTGGAGTCATAGTGGTAGATCGCGTACGCGTACCTCGTACCATTTTGCGTGTAGTCGTAGTTGTACCAAGTGCCTTTTTGAAGTCCCCCGGAGTTGTACCCGGAGGAGTACATTCTCGACACTCCATAGGGACAATCGTAGTTCTCCTGAAGGCCCTCTTCCACGTCGTTTGCGTAAGTGGTGCGCGCAGAGAGACAGGCTTTTCCTGTTTCATAGTCCTTGTAATAGCTGTTCCAAATACCGGTCTTCTGATTGGCTATGTAGCTTCCTTTGGCGGTAAGGACGCCCTCAGAGTCGTAGCTTTCGAAGGGCCCATTCCTCCGGTTGTTTTCCCAGGTCGACTTTTCGATCAGGATGCCCTTTTCTGATCGCTCTTCCCAGGTTCCAGATCTTCGATCCTGAGTGTACCTTCCTTGGAAGGCTAGGCTTCCGTCATCGCGGTACTTCTCATAGGGGCCTGTTTTCTGATCGTCGAACCAAGTGGATTTTTCAGTCAGGATGCTTTTTTCGTTCAGTGTTTCCCAGATTCCAGATTTCTTGTCGCGATCGTACATTCCACGTGATTCGGGGCTTCCATCATCCCGGAACTTTTCGTAGCTGCCCGACTTTTGATCGTCGATCCAAGTCACTCGTTCCGTGGTAATGCCTCGGTCGTTCTTGGTTTCCCAAGGCCCGGTTTTCTTGCCGTTGATATAGGCGCCTCGCGTGAGGGTGACGCCGTTTTCGCTGTAGGTCTCGCACTGGCCATTGAGGTTATTGTCGATGTAGGAGCAGCGGCGACGAACTTTTCCGTTTTCGTCCTTTGAAATCCACTCGCCGATTTTCTTTCCGTCCCTGTATCGACCTCTCGATTTATAGCCCTCGATTTCCTCTTCGCCTTCTCCCTGAGTGGGCTCCGTGGAGGGCTGCTCTCCCAGGGTGGGTTGACCATTGGGGAAGAACCACTGGGGCAATTCGACAGCGGTAGAGGTGATCATGCGTCCGCAATAGCGAGCGGCTGTGGGGAGTTCTGCGGGCTTAAATCCGCGGGTGATGGATCGCCAGCTGTTTCTCATGTGCTTGCAGATAGTTGATTCCTTAAGGTCTCCCTCGCATTCCTTGATCTCAAGTTTGCTTGCGACCCATCGGGATTGAGATGGTGATCGAGGGCAGTCTGGAGAGCCGCGCGAATTTCTTCCTCGATAATTTTCGTGTCCCACTAGGTCGGCCGAAATTTGGATGAGGTGAATAGGAAGCTGCGCTGTGAGCGGGCCGCTGTTGGGTTTTCCCGGAAGCTTGGAGAGATCGATCACCTCGATGCGTCGGAGTCTTTTTGCGACGATCTCTCGGTGCTCTTCGGATAGGGTGGCATACCAATCCCTGTCTTTTATGAAATTGTAGACAGTTGCAGAGAAGGTCCTATTTCCTTCGAGGCAAACTTCCACGAACGCCGTCTTTTTCTTTTCAAAGTGGCTATGTCCCAGCATGGGCGAGCAGACTTCGGGTTTTCGGTTTTCGGTTTTGATCCGGATCTGATCTTTTTCAACGATGACGAGGCTGCTGGCGCCCGCAAGGGCGCTTGCCGGCAAGCAAAGCCCGATGAGGAGTGAAGCCGTAGTCTTAAAAGTGCGCCACCGAAAAATCACGGTGAAACCTTTTTTCGATTTGAGTTGGCGTGACGTGAACGATGAAGTCTCGGTCACCGAGTTTGAGTCGTTGACCTTCGCGAAGGAAGTACCTGTGGTTGAGCTCGATCTTTTTCTTGTCGATCCGGGCATGAGCAAGATCACCAGAGAGAACTTGGATGTGAAAACGATGCCAGAGTCCGTAGCGGACTTGGATTTTGTAGTCGCGCCCCGCATGATCACCGATGGTGAGCTCGACGTCTTCCTTCCAGCGTCCACCGGAGAGGGCTTTGAACAAAGAGGCTTTCTTGTGAGGTGCTGTAACGGCCAAAAGCATCTGGTCTTCTGGCCCATTTCCGCGGTGAACAAAATACAAGTTGAGCCTCAAGCCCAAAAGCACGCGTATGCCTGAGGCCAATGCCAAGGCTGAGAGCAGGCCTGCGGTAAACGGAAGCACGATGTGCTGAAACGTCTCCATCCTCTATATGTTTCGGATTCGGACTAAAATTCTTTATTATTTTAGTCAATTAAATGGCGGGATGCGCCGAAGAGGGGATGTCGAGGAGACGTGTCCGTGCGCTATTGGAAGAAGGTCCTATTTCGCCTCACCCTTGCGTTGGTCTCAAGCGCCGCTCTGGCAGCTGAGACGGGCGAAGCACCGAGCGCTCCAGTTGCGGATCCGGCATTTGAAGCCACCCTGACGCGCGAGATGATCTACACCTCCCATCAGGGCGAGACGATGACCGCTGCTGCTCGTTTTCTTTATGGGCGAAGGTCCTGGTGGAGCAAATTGCGAGACCAGAATCCGGACCTCATGGACTTGGGTGCGCATGATGTCATTCCCGCCGGAACGCGCATCAAGTTTCGCGGACCTCAAGTGGGTGATCGCTACACCGTTAAAAAAGGCGATTGGTTGGTGCGCATCGTTCAGTGGCGCTACGGCGAAACTTCGTATTGGGAGAAGGTTTACCGCCTCAACGAATCTCACCTCAAAAACCCCAATTTAATCCATCCCGGCGACATCTTAGCGCTCACAGACGGCGGGGCGGTCGTGAATCAAACCACAGGAGACGTGGTGCTTCAGGCTGTGGATCGCGGTC
>JBGAWT010000312.1:0-2137 GCA_044227445.1 Bdellovibrionia bacterium
TAGAGGCTTGCCGCAGTTACGAACTTCGAGCTCAGCTAACTTCTTAGCCTGCGCCCGAATTCCGTCAGCGATCTTAAAGAGAATTTTGCCGCGATCAAGGGCCGAGGTCTTGCGCCAGGGTCCGTTATCAAACGCCTCGCGAGCGGCTTTGACAGCTTTGTCGATGTCTTCACGTCCGGATTCGGCGACCTGGGCAACGGGTTCGCCATTGGCCGGATCTGTGATGCTGCGCTTTTGGCCCGAGGCCGGTGCAACCCATTTGCCTGCAATCCAATTTTCGTAAGCTTTCATCGCCATAACTCCTTATTTCCCAACCAGGTTCTTAGGGCATTGGGCATAACCCTGGGGCGGCATCGCGTCAATATTGACGAGACGCCAAGGACAGCTGATGCTGGGCAAATGCACACTCGTGTTCTTGTCCTGCTTCTGGCTCTGTCGGTTCATGCCTGCACCTCGGCGCTCAAGAAGCGCTGCGAAGAGACCAACTGGTACGATCACGGAGTGGGCGTGGCCCTCTCCGGAAAGTACCCAGCGTCTGACACTTTCGTTCAACAATGCCATAAGGAAGAAGCCCATATGGACGAAAGTCAGCTTTCGCAGGGCTTTCAAGCCGGCCGCGCACGCTACTGCACGTCTGAAGGGGCTCTGAACACCGGAAAACAAGGCATGCCACTCAATATCGAGCTGTGTGACGGCGCGAGTATTAAGGCGCTCCGAGAACAGCACGCCCAAGGGGTGCTTATCTTTTGCCAAGCATCCAACGGCTACCCTTTTGGGTCCACGGGCAAAACCTACGACGGCATCTGCCCCAAGGATCTCGAGGTAGCCTTTCTAAAGGAATATAAACGCGGCAGGCGCGGTTATCTTCAAAATGAAGTCCTGCTCAAGGAGCAAAGGATCGTGCAGCTCGAGCGCGAGCAACACGAGTTGGAGCGCGACGGCATGGAGCTTCAGAACCGCCTCAACGCTTTGACGACCGAACAGCTTTTTAGAGAACGCACGCTTGCTGGAGCACCCGAGGATGAACGCCGGCGCGAGCGCTCCAACTTTGACTGGCGCCGAAACGACCTGAACCGCGAGATCAGCAGCAAAAGCGGCCAAGCCAACGGAAAGCGAGCCGAGCGCGCACGCACGCACGAAGAAATCGAAGCTCTGAAGCGCGAGATCCAGTCCTTAAGCGAAGGCTAGCCCCAGCCCAGCTGTGGACAACTCGTCCACAAATTACGCTCCCTATCGCGCCCGAGCTGGTGATAGGACCTCCGAATTCACCTATGTTGCTCCAATCCATGCAGATTCCCGTTTCACAGCAGACGCTGGATCAGGTCGTCTTTGATTACGACGATCCCTATTTATTCTTAAGTCAGGCGTTAGCTGAGATTCAGCGCCGCAATCCACGCTACTCGCTTCGCTCCTCAAAAAAACTCGGTTTCAAGGACCCCGCTCTTCTCTCCCGACTGCTCAAGCGCCAAAGGCGAATGACCCAAAGAGTAATCAATCAGATCGCACCCCATCTCTTCTCCAGCCCGCACTCGATGCGTTACTTCGAACTTCAGACTCTTGCCTTTGAGAGCAAGAGCGAATCTCAACGCGAGGTCCTCAAGCTCAAGGCCGCGGAGCTTAAGGTAGCGGCAGCTTCACGCAAGATTCCTAACGAAGAGTTCGAATCGATCGCCGAGTGGCACCATCTGGCTCTCTTGCAGATGGCTCTACTCAAGAACTTTCGGTTCGATGCCGTACGCATCGCGCAGGAGCTTGGAGCAGGCTCGACTGTCGAGCTGGTTCAAAAGGCTTGGGACCGCCTGCTGGGCTTGGGAATGATCAACATCGATGCGCAAGGGATCGCGCATCGCGTGCCGGGCTCGCTTTGGTTTGGAGATGCAGTGCCTTCAAAAGCCGTGCGCGCTTACCACGAAGCTTCGCTTGAACGCGCCAAACGCTCGCTCAACGAAATGACCTTCGAAGATCGGTATTTTCTATCTTCCGTTGTTACTATCCCTAAGGATCAGATCGCAAAGGTTCGCGACATCCTCCAACAGACCCAGCGCCTCATCGACGCGATCGCTGTTTCGGATCACGGAGAGGGAGACACGACCGTTCAAGTCGTCATGGGCGAATATCTCATCTCTCAAGCCGAAAG
>JBGAWT010000042.1:0-15699 GCA_044227445.1 Bdellovibrionia bacterium
GTGCTTTTCGCGCAGGAAGCGGATGATATTGGCTGAGTCGTCTTGGCTCAGGTTGGTCATCATCGGCATAAACGTCGTATCGCCCGCCCACATGAACAAGAACACGATGACCAGGGCGATCCCCAGTCCCGTGACGCCCATGGCGACTTTCTTTGCGGGGGTCAAGGTCTTGAGAAAGTCCTTGATCTGGTTCCCGATTTTAGTGGCTACATCTCCCACGGTAGGCCTCCTGCCTCGCGTTGAATCCTAGAAAACAAAAACCCCTCGAGCCTCACTACTAAACTTGCATCCTCATGACTTCGCGATACGCCTCGAGAATCTTGTTGCGAACTTGCATCATGAGCTTGAGCGACGCGTCCGCGCGCTCGATCGTCAGCATCGTTTCGTGGATGTTCTTGGAACGGCCTGCGACCAATTCCTTGATCGCCTTATCCGCCTCGTGCTGATGGACATTGACTTGGTCCATGGAGGTCTTCAGGACATCGGCAAAGCCCTTGCCCTGCGCCGCTCCACCTTGATTGGCGCCGGTGGACATCCCTTCTTCCTGCATGACTTGCTGCAAGCGGGCCTCCGAGGCGCCGCCTCCACCCGGAAACTCGATGGAGCCCGTGAAGAGCTTCTCGACATCCCCGCTTTGAACGATCTGACTGAGGTTCTGAACGTTGAGATTCGCCATGTTTACCTACCGATCTCCAATGATTTTTGGATCATCTGCTTGGCCGCGTTCATCGAGGTCACATTGGCTTCGTATGAGCGGTTGGTGCTGATCATGTTGGCCATTTCCTCAACGGTGTTGACGTTGGGCATGGCGACGTAACCTTCTTCGTTGGCATCCGGATGCTCGGGCTTGTAGAGCATGCGAGGCGCGCGCGAATCCTGGACGATGTCCTGAACGACGACGCCTTGGACGTTTTCGTCGAGCTCGTTCTGGAGGATCTCGGCGAAGTTCTCGCGATCCGTCGTCGCAGCAAGCAGGGCGTCTTTTTTCTTGTAAGGGCCGCCCTCGGGAGAGCGGGTCGTCTCCGCGTTGGCGATATTGGACGAAATCGTGTTCATGCGCTTCATCTGGGCATCCAAGCCTGAAGCGCTCACGCGCATGGAAGAAAAGAAATCCATTAACGGCCTCCTCCGCCTTCGGCGATCGCGTATTTGAGCATGCCGAGCTTCTTCTTGAGCATCTCCACTGAAGCGTCAAACAGAGCTTGGTTCTCGGCCTGCTTAGCCATCTCGTGAGCGCGGTCCACGGTGTTGCCGTCCAGCGACTCCACGCCATTGGGATCGTCGTAAATCTCGGGAGCCACTCCGTCCGTGTCGTGATGGACGATGTGGTCGCGGTGCGTAGCCTGCATCGGTAGCTCTCCCCCCACAGCCAGAGCGTCGCGCAGGGCGCTTTCGAACTCTACGGTCTTAGCTTTGTAGCCAGGAGTATCGGCGTTGGCGATATTAGAGGAGATGACGTTCTGGTTCACCAGGCGCAAGTTCAACGAAGTGTTGAGCGCTCCGATCACCGAATCGAATCCCGAATCTAACTGAGAGACCATCCTAGCCTCCAGACCTTCTCTTTATAGTCTAACCGAACAACCCGCTTTTGGCGCGGGCAGGAACCACCGGACTCGCCCGAGTTCCGGCAGTTCCTGCCTAGCCTTTTCCCGTCAAACAGAGATTCCCTGCCTGCGGTAATCCGCCAACTTGTTGCGAAGCGTGCGAATCGAGATGCCCAAGGCCCGCGCCGTGTGGGTACGGTTGCCGTTGTGATAGCTCAGAGCTTCCAAGATCACTCGCTTCTCGATGTCGTCCAAAGTGCGGCCAGGAACCCAAGGCTTCTCGACCGAACCGTCTTGCAGTGCTTCCATCGTCGACTTGTTGTCGAAAATCGAGATGCTCGCATCCTTCGGGCGCTCCAAAGCGACGTCGCGCGTCGAGATCAAGTGCTCGCGTGCTGTGACGACGGCTCGCTCCATGACGTTCTCGAGCTCGCGCACGTTGCCGGGCCAGCGGTAAGCGTCCAAAAGCTGGGCCGCTTCGGCCGAAATGCCCGTCACGCGCTTGTTGTTCTTGCGTGCGTAAACATGCAGGAACTCAGCCGACAGAAGCCTGATGTCGCCCAAGCGATCGCGCAGAGGCGGAACCGTGAGGTTCACGACGTTCAAGCGGAAATAGAGATCTTCGCGAAACACGCCGCTCTTAACGCAATCCGATAGATTGCGATTGGTCGTGGCGATGATCCTGACGTCCACCGGAATGGGGCGTCGTGATCCCAAGCGATCGACTTCGCCTTCCTGAAGCACGCGCAAAAGCTTGGCTTGCAGCCTGATGTCCATCTCGGAGATCTCATCGAGCAGAAGCGTGCCGCCGCTGGCCAACTCGAACTTGCCGGCCTTGCTGTTGACAGCTCCTGTGAACGCGCCGCGCTCGTAACCAAACAGCTCGCTCTCCAAGAGATTCTCGGGAATGGCTGCGCAGTTGATCGCGATAAAGGGTTTCGCGGCGCGATTGCTGTTTTCGTGAATGAGGGAAGACATGAGCTCTTTCCCCGTGCCGCTCTGCCTGTCCGCCGTAATGATATCCGTCATGACTTGCCCTCCTTGGCAATGTTTGCGCTCTTTTCGTTAGCCAGCATTTCCCTAGCCAGCTTTCTCCAAAAATCATCGGTCTTACTTTCAGAGATCTCTTTTAAAGTTTGAAACGCGCGTACGCGTTCTGCGGCGTCGCCACTCTTGATGAGCGAGCGAGCGAACCCAAAGGCTGCGCGATTGCCACCAAGCTTAGCGTCCATGGCGCGCGAGTAAGCGGAAGCGGCGTCGCCCCACTTCTCCAGGCGCTCGCTCAGTTCGGCTTGGCTCAAGATCAGTTGCACTCGAGAAGGAACAGCAGGAACCCCAAGAGCCGCGACAAGCGAGGCTTGCGCGGGGGTACGATCCTTTTCGCTCAAAGCGACCTTCTTCTCCAGCTCTGCGAACAAAGCACGAGCGTTCTCGGGACTGCCGTTATCGGCTTCCATCGTTCCGAGCCAGGCCTCAAGCCGCATCAAGGACTCGCTATCCAGATCCGGGCGCTTGAGCAGCATCGCTTTTTGAATGCGCGCGATTGCTTGTATCGCTCGCCCCTTCTTGGATGCCTCAATCAGACCTAAAATGACTTCGCGCTCAAAAGAGGCGGGAGATTCTTCGGGTACGCGAGTCAGAAGCGCGGCGACCTCATTGGCCTTAGCTGCCCCCTCTGAGATCCAAAGCGACTTGGCCTCAGTGAACGCCTCCTCAGCAAGGCGCTCTTGAGCTTCTTGCTCAGTGGCAGGCTCATAGAGCGAAGCCACCGCACGCCCTTCGACTGGACGGGGTTTGAGCGCGCGCTTGTACTCATCCATCAAAGACGTGCCCATCTTTCCGAAGCCCAAATCCGCTGCTGCCTGCGACAGCCTGAGCAAGTAATCGGGATCGACCTGCGGTAGGTCCTTTGGAAGGCGATCGAACTTCTCTTGATAAAAAGCCAGAGCCTCGTACTTTTTGCCTTCGGCGAGCTGGCTCAGTACCGTCTTTCGAAAATAAGAAGCCAGCACGCTTCCCAAGATGCGCTTGACGCTCGCGCTTTTGGCTTGGCGAATGTTCTCGATGGCGACGTTGACTGTCTCGTTTTGCTTGCCGTAGTTGATCAAGGCGCGAACGTAAGCGATGGAACGGAAATCCTGATAGTTGGTCATCAAGACTTCGCCCTGGCCGTCAAAAGTCTTGGACTCGCCGTTAAAGAAACGCTCTTGGGCCTCGGTATCCAGGCCCGCATGATCCCCACAAGGAATGAGGCGCGTGCGCGCCAGAGTGGCGCCTGCGGACGAAGGATATCGGTTGATCGTGTCGTAGAACCATTTGCGTGACTCGTCGCGCTCCGCGTCGCCATCTTTTCGGCCGTGAACCTCAGCGATCCTAAAAGTAGCTCTCCAGCCCACGGGGTGTTGCGGATGCTCCGTAAGGAACGCATGAAACGCCTTGGTCGCCTCGTCGTACTGACCCAGCTGATAGAGGGTTTCGGCGCGATTGATGAAGATGGCCGGAAAATCCCGCGCCTGAGGACCGAAGTAGTTGAGACCTTGGAAGTAAGCCGCCAGGGCCTGCTCGTAAGCTCCGCGATCCATGAACAGATCGCCGATGCGAAGGGCGCCTTGGGCTTTGAACTGAGGGTTGGGCGCGTTTTCAGCGACCCACTGGTACTCCTTCTCAGCTCGCTCGGTTTCCTTGAGGCGATAAAGCGACTCGGCGATCCCGAGATGGAAAAGCCAGTTCATCTCATGCTTGGGATACTGCTGCGTGAGCCACTGAAAGTGGCCTAAAGCGCCCAGGGCATTCCCCTCGCCCAATGCTCGAGCGGCCAGGAAAGCCGTCGAATGCAACGCAACGAGATTATCCCTGTGCTCGCGCTTGATGTCCTCAAGCAGGTCCAAAGCGTCGCGCGTCAGCCCGAGCTTCAGCATCGCATTGCTCTTGAGAAACGCCATCTCACCTGCAAAGGGCTTACGCTCTGCCAGACGAACGTCCTTATCAAAGAAATCCAGCGTCTTGAGAACCAAGGCGAACTTGCCTTCGCGATAAAACTTCAGCGCAATACGAACGTAATCGGAAGCCTTGTCCTTATCCTTGGGCTCGAAGTAGGAAAACTCGCTGTCGGCCGAAGTCTTCGGGATCCAGCGAGAGAAATCCACGGGGCTGTGAAACGGCCGGAGCTTGAGAAACACACTGTTATCGTCGCTCAAGGGTTGGCGACAGAACAAGGTGACGTCCTCAAGGTCGCGGCGCTTGGCCTCGGTGGCCAGCCTACGAGTGATGCGCTTTTTCCTGAAGTCCTCGGACTTCTTAAGGGCCGCAACGCGCTTAGCCCGCAGCGAAGCCGCCTTGACCTGCGCCGCCGTCGGACCGTCTTTGAGCCAAAAGTCCACGATCAAGCGCGGATTGGCGCGATCATAATAATAGAAGGTCTCCATCTTAGGGACAGCCGGGGCGTTGGGTCCCTTGGGAAACTTCCATCGACCGCGCACTTTGACTTCGCCGTAGCCTTCTTCAAAGCGCAGGCCAGAGAGCCGGGAGTCGGCCATTCCTTCATAAATGCTCTTGAAGCGATCCTCTTCGCCTAGGGGAGCGCCGAGATCCGCTAATCCAATTCCTTTTAATGTCAGCGTGAACCCCTGTCCTTCGTCCTTCCAATCCGTCGTCGTGCTCGCGTCGAGCTTGAAGATGAGTCTGGAATGGGTGCGCAGCGTCTTAAGATCGATGAGCCCTGAGTCAGCCAAACAGAGCGCGGGCGCGCAGGCGGCGGCAAGGAGCCAGAACCTGATTGTCGCACTTCCTTGGCGTCTCATAGAGCTTCCTGCTCGTTTTTTGTTACCGTCCGTGGGGCATCCAGCCCCAAAAGAGACGATGGGTCACAGTTCATAAAGCAAGGCCGGTGCCAACCAGAGCGCTGCTTCTTGCTTTGCCGATTTCTCGGATGAGCGAGGGGAGGAAAATCTTTCTCATCAAGGGCCTACGTGGTTTTTGCCGATTCGATTTGACCGAGCGAAGCTTGCCCGTAGGAAAGCAAGGGGCGCGTGGATTTTGGCTCTACCGTCAGAAAACACAACGGTTTACGCCGAAGTGTTGACGGTTTATTGTTGAAGGATGCAGCACTCGATTCGCACCTTTGTCCCGCAGGCCAAGACGCTCTGCGTCTTTCTGGCTTGGCTTGCTACGAGCGGCTGCAGCCTCTTTTTTGGGAACGTCAAAGTCGTTGAGCGCTCAACTGACTACCGAGTGCTGGACTTGGCCCAGGCCCACCCCAACGAGTGGGCTAAGCTCACGGAGGCCAATGCCAAGCAGGAAGATTCGAACCAGGGCGACGGGGAAAAACAGGAGACGGCAATTTCGGACCTGGCGTTTCAATCTAAGAAGACGGACGCCATCATCTCAGTGAATTCGACCTGCCGACCTAATGGCCCGACTCCATCGGGCGATCTCAAGTCTCAAACCAAGCTGCTGCTCTTGGGGATGACCAAGATTTCGGCCGACAAGAAGCAAGAAGAGATGACAGTTTCGGGCGAGCCCGCCCTTCAAACGACGGCCGAGGGCAAGATCAACGTCCAGCTCACGAAGCTTCGAGCAGTCGTGCTTCGCAAAGGCAAGTGCACCTACGATCTGGTTTACATCTCCGAGCCCAAGCTTTTCGCCGAATACGAGGCGCTTTTTGCCCAGTTTGTAGGCTCTCTTAAACTCTGAGCATTGAGCCTGTGTCCAGGCTCGCTTAACCTATTTAGTAGATGGCTCAGGCAAGCGTAGCTCAGATCCCGTTATCGTTCGTTTCCAATTTAGGAAAGACCGCCACGCGTGGCATTCGCATCGCGGGCGGGATCTTCCATCTCTGCATCCAGATTTTCCAAGAGCTCTTCACCGGCCCTTTTTATTTCAAGTTAGTGCGCCAACAAATTCTAGCCGTAGGCGTCCAATCGCTGCTCCTAGTGGCCTTCACGGGCTTTGCCACCGGTTCAGTCATGGCCCTGCAATTCGGTTACGGCTTGGCCAAGTTCGGCGGAAAGCTCTACCTTCCGCGCATCGTTTCGCTCTCCATCTTGCGCGAGATGGGACCCGTGTTCACGAGCCTCCTCGTCGCTGGCCGCATCGGCTCGGGCATCGCATCCGAAGTCGCTTCCATGAAAGTCACACAACAGATCGACGCCATCCGCGCGCTGGGTACGAGCCCTATCAAGCGCATCGTGATCCCGCGCTTAGTCGCGTGCCTCATCTCCCTCCCTTTACTTACTTTGCTGGCTGACTATCTGGGCCTCATCGGCGGCATGCTCGTTTGCTCCGGCGAGCTGGGCATCAACCCGGAGTACTACCTCTCCAAATCCATCGACACGCTCCGCATGTATGACCTGTTCACGGGCATGGCCAAGACTGTGGTGTTCGCCTTCTTTATCGCCGTCACCGCGTGCTGGAAGGGCCTGACCACCGAAGGCGGAACGCAAGGCGTGGGCAATACGACCACGTGGGTTGTGGTCGCCTCGAGCATCTTCATCATGATTAGCGATTACTTCCTTACAAAGATCTTCATCATCACGGTGTACCCGCACTACTGATATGGCACAGACGATAGCGCTCGAAATCGAGAACCTGCACAAGAGCTTCGGCGAGAAGGTCGTTCACCGTGGGGTGAGCTTCAAGCTGCAGGAGGGCGAGATCCTAGCCCTGTTCGGCGGCTCGGGTACGGGCAAGTCAGTCATCTTAAGATCCATCATCGGACTCGAAAAACCTGACGAAGGCCACATCTGGTTTGATGGCGAGGACGTCGCGACGTTTCGCGAACGCGACATGGTCGAGATTCGAAAGAAGATCGGCTATGTTTTTCAGAACGGCGCGTTATTCGATTCGCTGTCTGTTGAGGAAAATCTTGCCTATCCCCTGCGGGAGCATACGAAGCTCTCGGAGGCCGAAATCCATGCCAAGGTCGAAGCCATGCTCGAGCTCATCGATATGAAGGGAAGCAACCAATTGCTTCCGGCGGCGCTATCAGGCGGCATGCAAAAGCGTGCGGGACTGGCGCGAGCCATCATCCTGGAACCCAAGGTCATCCTCTTTGACGAGCCTACGGCGGGGCTAGATCCGGTGAACACCCATCGCCTGCTGGGCAATATCAAGAAACTCAAATCACGCGGGATCACCGGCATTTTCGTGACACACGACATTCCTGCTGCGATCGAAATTGCCGATCGCATCGCGATTCTCAACAAAGGGCAAATAGCGGTCATTGATACGGTTGAGAAAATCAAATCTTCTACCGATCCTTTAGTGAAATCATTTCTGACTGGGGAGCACGTTTAAGGACGAACCATGGGTGCCAAGCAGACGGACGTCGACTTTAAGGTTGGGATTTTCGTCACCATCGGGCTGGCGCTCGTCATGATCGCCATTCTCGTTCTGGGCAGCACGGAAAGCCTCATCACTCGCAAGAATCGCTACTCCACGCACTTTCAAGCAGTCGACGGCCTCATCCAAGGCGCTAAGGTCACCATCGGCGGCGTGCCGGTCGGCGTGATCGAGAGCATCGAATTTGACCAAAAAACGCACGATGTGGTGGCGACCTACACCGTGGCTCGTAGCTCGGCCGAATGGGTCAGGCGCGATTCGACCGTAGAGATGGCCACGGCCGGAATGCTGGGCGACAAGTACATCTCCATCAACGCAGGCACGATGGAAATGGAGCAGCTGCCCTCCGGAAGCCAGATCCCGTTTCGCGCAGGCAAGGATCTCTCGCAGTTCTTAAGCAAGGGCGATACGCTGATGGTGTCGCTCAACTCGATCGCCGTATCGCTGGATCGGATTCTTAAGACCTTTGATAGCGGCAACCGAAGTGAGGTTTTCTTCTCGGGCCTAACGACGACGTCTAAAAACCTAGCCGGTATCTCGACTAAATTGAACGACCAGCTCGACAAGATTCAGATCAAGAGCGCGGTCAACAGCCTGGATTCGATCTTAGACAAGATCAACAATGGTGAGGGCACGGTAGGCGCCCTGATCAACGATCCTGGCCTCTACGATGACCTCAAGGCCCTGTGACGTTCGTCGACTTTCACGCGCGTCGTGCGCTTCGTTCCGCCAGGCAACGGCAACACGGGCCGGGCGGCGAAAGAGTATAGCCTCAGTAACGGCCTGATTTCAGAAGTCAGCCAGACGCAGGCCGTTGAGTCAATTTCCAAACGGTCAGTCCCTGAATACATTTCCGGAACATATGTCAGAAACTGACGGGGACTGCCAGCCGACTCCAAGCAGCCTCCGCGTCTGTTTTGGGCCAGTTAGTTAAGTACCCCTCGCGCGACGAGCCAGGAATCACGATGTACAGCGTGATGTCGCGGACCAGGTAATAAACGGTACCCGGCAGCAACCTTCCCAGCCGTGGGTCGCAAAAAGCTTCTTGAGACCGCCTTCTTTGAAATCTTACGCGCTTGGGTGAGCGTCTTGGTGCGCGCGATGTAGACGAACAGAGCGATAACGAATGCTGCGGCGACGGCGACCATGACTAAATTCATGGCCGCAACCTAGCACGAGAAGCTAGGTCATTCAAAACTACTCGAAGTCGAAGTGTCGCTTCCTGCCGTACCGCGACTCGTGCCACGCGCATCACGCCCCACGAGGCAACGAACGAAGTCCTCGTTCACAGCAACCTGGCCCGAGCGGCAACGTTTGGCGGCGCGCACTGTCGCGCGTCCATTTCATGCTCTGAGCGGAGATAGTGACCACGGCCTCGGAGAGAGCCTTTGGCAGCTCTTGTCCTTGGGTCCGCGGCAAGCCACGCCGACCTTGTCCCAGTCAATCTGTGTCTTAAAGTAGCTATCGTAGGCCTCGGGGAATTTTTCCGAACTCGTTGAGCTTTAGGCCCAAGTCCGAAATGCTCTCATGGATGTCCTTGCTCACCACTGCAGCTCGATGGCGGTCATCCGAAGAGGCGAGGCGAGCTTTGCTGCCCATTTCTTTTTCGGTGAGGCCCCAGCTTCCGGAGCGAAACAAGCCTTCGTCAGCAACCACTCTCAACCCGGACAAAACACCAGCCGCGTCTTGGGCAAAGGCCGTCGCAACCCATAGCCCTACGAGCACGATCCATCGAGATGCTTTCATATTCGGAACTCCTTATTCGCTGGTTGTGGTAGCTGCGCCGCTTGCCGACTGCCGAATGGCTTGCACTTCGCCATCAGCGCCGGCGGCGACCGCCTCGCGTCTGCTCTGGAGGCACTCCAGGAGGCGACCACTATTCTCATCAGACATGCAGGCCAGCACCCCTTCAGCAGAGGCCTTGGAAACGGCCCCTAGCTTCTGGGTCAACTTACTAATGACCTTGCGGATCGAATCGGTGCACTCTTTGGGCGCGGGAACTTTGCGATCAGCTGGGCACGTGGGCGAGAGGATCTGCCAAAACTTCATGTCTTTGACATCCATATCGAGGATCTCGCGAAATCTTGTGATCGTCGCTTGATCGAACTTTCGTTCTTCTGCTCGAAGATGCTCAAGCGTTAAGCCTCGTATCTGAGCTTCTCCCGCGATACCTTTGTCGAGATCCTTCACATCGATTTTTCGGTGAAGTTTCTTCAATCCCCAAGTCTCGGTAGAGAATGCCCGTTTGTTCGCTACCTCTTCCAAACCGGCGTAGATGGTCCCAGGAGGATTTATCTGCCTGATGTGATGCATTTCTTTGACAGGCGCGTCTTTGTCTTTCGCATGACTGATATCCTCTTTATGGCTCTGCGCACCCGCGCTCAAAGCCCACAATCCCGCAAGGCACACGACCGCCAATTTGGATTTCATTTTTTCAGATTCCTTTTCCTAAAATTTAACCTTCGCCGCCCATGCCGGACTCGTTGCCACGAGGACCGATGGGAATGATCATGCCGCGCTTGCGCAGTTTTTCGACCAGCGTCGTGCGGTTCATGCTCAAAAGCTCGCTTGCGCGGTTCTTGTTGCCGTTGGTGCGAGCAAGAGCTTGATCGACGAGATGATTCTCAAACGCTTCGACGATGCCCTTGAGGTTCAAGCCATCCGATGGAAGCACCATGCGAGGGAATTCCCAATCCGACAGCGCGCCCGTGCCGGCAGGGCGGCCTTCGGCGTACTGTTGGAAAATACGGTGAGGCAGATCGCCCAAATCCACCGTGCCCTGGCCCTTGAGGATCACCAGGCGCTCCATAAGATTCTCGAGCTCGCGCACGTTGCCGGGCCAATCGTAAGCCAGAAGCGCTTCCATGATCTGGCCGGAGGGCGCCTCGACCGTGTGACCAGTCAAAGAGTTGAACTGAGTGACAAAGTGATTGATCAGCAGAGGAATATCGCTCTTGCGCTCGCGCAGCGAGGGTAGCTTCACGGGGATGACATTCAAGCGATAGTAGAGATCTTCGCGGAACTCTTTTTTGGACACCATCTCTTCGAGATCCCGATTGGTGGCGGCGATGATCCGGACATCGACCTCGACGGTGCGGCTGGAGCCTACGGGCTCGAATTGTCTCGTTTGCAGAACACGCAGGAGCTTGACCTGAAGATGAAGCGGCATGTCGCCTACTTCGTCCAGGAAGATCGTTCCTCCGTGGGCCATCTCGAAGCGGCCTTGCCGGCTTTGAGTCGCGCCGGTGAAGGCGCCTTTGACATGTCCGAACAGCTCCGCTTCAAGCAGCTCAGCGGGAATCGCTGCGCAGTTGACGATAACCAGGGGCCTCACGGCGCGGGTGGAACTTTCATGGATCGCTCGAGCGATCAGTTCCTTTCCTGTGCCGGATTCGCCGATTATGAGGACTGTACTATCTGTTTGAGCGACTTTCTCGATCGTGCCGAAAATCGCCTGAATTGCCGGACTTTCCCCCACCAACGGAGACCGAAATGCGAGCATCAATGCTCCCTCCTGTACCGTTCCCTGGTACATCGCGTTTCCCCCTCCGCTGCTTCTGCAGCGGACTCCAACGCTCAGATAAAATGCTAAGCAGATTTTACCGAGCTGTCAACGATCAGACGGCAGGAATTCGTCGCAAAATGAAACAAAGACTGTAGAAAAGTCCGAACCGCTGTTTCGGGTGACCGCGTTAGCGAATCTTGCTCTCAAGCAGGCGCTCTTGGCCACGAGCAACCGCGTTGATCACGATGCTTTGGGCGCAATTGAGGGCCTTCTTGGCAGGACCTTCCTGGTCGACGACCGTGGTTTCCATGTGAACCAAGTCGTGCAGGATGGAGGTCAGGCCCGTGGTCCAGTCAGTGGCTGCAGCGTACTGCCCGCCGCCTTGAGTGCCGCGAGGCACGCCGTCTAAGTTGTAGTTGGTGTAACCGCGAGCCCCTGAGGTCAGGGTACGGTAGGTGAGGACAAAGCCTGCGGCATCCAGCTCCCAGGTGTGGTTGGTGCCTTCTTCGTCATAGATCTTAAATCCGCCGTTGGCGTCGAACTCGATCCATGCGGCATCATTCATGAAACTGGCTTGATGCTCGAAATCAAAGCGCTTCTTATTTTGCTGGCTCGTGAGCTCCGTACCGCAAGTTTCTTTGGTGTAGTTGCCTGCAAAGGCCGTGGACGAGAGGACCAAACCCAACGCAATCCAAGTAAAACGCATCTGACGCCTCCTGAATCTTTTGATTCAGTGCGTCATTATGTGTGATTTTGAAGTTCGTCAAGGGCCTGAGGATCGAATTATTCCCCGAATAGCGCTTTAACCCACTCGTCGGAGTGGAGATCGCCTCTAAAAATGACCCAAAGTAGGATGAAGAAAAGAAGAAGCCCCGACCAAAACCAGCAGTAGTACTGGTAGTCCTGGTTCTTACGCCGAAAATGGAGCCCCATATCGGCAATCAACACCGCCAGGGCAAGCCCCAGCAAAGGATAGATTCGAGCCAGCAAATAGAGCGCGCGCATGACTTCCTAGTTTAGACGAAACGGTAACAAAGGCGAGGGCTTATTTACGCACGCCACCGTCGGTCGATTCACGGGTTTGCGAAGCAGCCGGAACCTTCTTTTGGATCTGCGCGGCCTTCTTCTTGGTGCGCTTGCGCAGAGCATCCCAGTAGATGCTGTAGCCGTTGATGTTCATGTCATCGATGCCCAAGGACTTGCGGTCTTCTTCGATCATCGCGCTATTAATGCGCAATTCATCGTCGCTCATGGAATCGACCTTGGCTTCGATACAAGCGCGGAAATCTAGAATCGCTTGCTCGCGGCGCTTGCCCTTGAGGGTAGGATCGATATCGAATACATCGTTGCCTCGGTGGCAAGACAGACGGATATCGATGCCCACCGTTCCCTTATCGCCGCTAGCCAGTGGAGCTCCCACTGTGCCTTTGTCACTACCCTCTCCACCGTAAGTCACCGGCGAGGCGAATACTGCCAAAACCACCAACGTAAGAACCAAGGAACGAATGAAGCCCATGTATCTGAATCCCCCGATAGAAAGTTGTTATGGGGATAGGCGGTTTACCGACTTGCGTCAAGGGAAAGATCAGTTTCGGAGATCAGCCAGACGCAGAGGGCAGTTTGAGTCAGTTTCAGAAGCAGTCAGTTTCGGTTCCGGTCAGTCTCAGTTTCAGGAGAACGGCTCAGAGTAAAAAGAATAGCGCCCAGCTGATCAGCGAGGTCCACGAGACTTTGGTCGACTACTCTCTCCAGTTCTAAAACTGCTTGGCATTCACGCAGACTACCTAGTGCCATTCCGTAAAATCTTCGCTGTTCGGCCCCCGTCCGCCTTCCGGACCCTTCGGCCAGATTTAGGACAATGCTAGCGCTGGCTCTGAAGAGCTGGTCTTGTGAGTACGAAGATAAGCGCAGGGATTTACAGGCCCAATGAAACTCTTTTGCGAATTGGTAAGCTTTGAAGTTTTTCAGCATGAGCACGTAAGAGCAATCCCCATGCCGAAACTGAAACTGACTGCTACTGACCCTGAGACCGACTCAAACCGTCTTCCGTGTCTGGCTGACAACTGAAACTGTCAGTTCCACATCCCCGCAAACACCCCATTCACCGCTTCCCCTTCCGTCAGCCGATACACCAACGAGAACACCGGAAACTCTTCACGCTCCAACCACGGCCCTAAAATCCGTGCGGTGCGCACCCCTTCGGCTACGCTTCCCACTGCTTCCAGCGCTTCCTTGAGAGATTTTCCCTGCCCTAACGCTTGGCCCACCCTAAAGTTGCGACTTAAAGGACTGAGCGCTGTCGTGAGCAAATCGCCCAGGCCCGCAGGGCCCATAAACGTTTCGCGCCGCGCGCCCATGGCCACGCCAAAAGCAGTCATCTCGCGCAAGCCCTGAGTCAGAAGCCAGGCGCGCGCGTTGTTTCCCACTCCCAGGGTTTCGAGCGCGCCGCCGGCCACTGCCACGACGTTCTTAAGCGCTCCCGCCCATTCCACTCCCGCAACATCGCGTTCGCGCACGACCTTAAACTTAGGTTGGCTCAGCAGCGCGGCACCCGCATCTACGACTTCGCCAAAGGCCGAAGCCACAACGGTCACCGCGGGCATCCCGCGTGCGACCTCATCGGCTAGATTGGGCCCGCTGATCACTCCCACACGGCGGGTGGGAAGTTCCTCGAGCAAAACTTGGGAGATGGGAGTGAGCCGTTCGGACCAGGTGCGCGCAGGAACGGCCGAAGGCTCGCGCTCCTCAACGCCCTTGGTGGCGTGCAAGATCACTTCATCTCCACGAACAAACTGAGCAAGCTCTCGCGCTACGGCGCGGGCCGAATTAGAGGGCAGCGCCCAGATCCAGGCCTGTACCCCGCTTTCGAACGCACGCCTAGGATCAGACACCGCTTGGATCTTGGGATCTAACCTGAGCTCCGAAACGTGCTCAGGGTTTTGCCTCGTAGCCCCAATGGCACGTGCCGTGTCCTCGTCCTTGACCCAAAGCCTGACTTCGCGGGCATTGCGCGCCACGAGCTGCGCGAGCACCGTGCCCCATGTTCCGCCGCCGATGACCGCTACGCGCGAATCAGTCCAAAAAGCCTTGCTCACGGCCGCCTCCCGTTCCGCCTGAGAGCCCATAGCCCGTCAGTCGGTTGCGATAGTAATAAAGAAGGTTCATATCCTCGGTGCTCACTTCAGCATCCGCGATCTTGACCACGGCCGCATCGTGCAGATAGCCCAGCTGCTGAGCTCCTTTGCGCACCCACTGCTCCACGCTGCGAGACAAGAGATCCTGAGACAAGATCAGTTCGCCGCGATCAGCGCGCGCGCGCAGCTCGGTGAACAGGAACTCCGCCTCGCGCAAGAACTCCTCAAGGCGCAACGTCCGCTGCAAAGGCGTGAGCCTCAAAAAGCGATAGAGGTCCAGCTCGGGGTGCCTGCGTCGCAAGGACTCAAAAAGCGCGAACGCGACAAGATGGGAGGAGAGCACCGTGTTTTCTTTGTGAAGCCTGTCCACAATCCGCGCGCCCAGCTCGCGCGTGTACTCGGCGTCGCGGCGCTCGTCCGCGCGCAAAACACCACCGGTGGTGAGCCACCGCTTGGCATCCACGTGAGTTCCGTTAGGACCGATGGCATGCCCTTGTTCGTCGACAAAATTTCCGAATACGTCCAAAGGTCGCCCTACGCGCGCGGTGAGGCTGTTTTTGGAAGCAAAGAGCTGCCAGAAAAACTGCAGCGTCTTAAGAGGCTGAAATCCTTCTTCGGACGGCGGCAAGTAGCGATGCCCCCCGCTCTCAGACAAAAAGTCCTCGATGAGCGAACCGGCCTCCAAGACAAAATGGTAGCTCATCACCATCGGAACGACGTACACGGGCGCCTAATCGCGGCCTTCGAGCAAGCCCCGGACTTGGGCTTCGATCCCGGTTCCGAGCAAGCCCAGCTTAAGTTTCTTTTCGATCGCTCCGCTTCGTGACCTTCCGCCGCCAGGAAAGAAAATCGAGTGCACGCCTTCGCTGAGCGTCGCGGTGCTAAAAGCCTTGAGCGATGCCTTGTAAAGCCATGCCGTCTTTTGGCGATCCACAGTGTAAGCGCCCAAGTTAGACATGAAAAAACTATATACGGGATTCGAAAACAAATTGAGCCCTGCTCCGTAACAAAACGGCGGCAAGCCCATCAGATAAATGATGTAGCCAATCAAAAGGGAGTCGATGTTGCTCTGGTGCGTGGGCACTAGGAGGATCGTTCCCTTTTGCGAGAGCTTACGCAGGTGCTCCACTTCGCCTGTGATGTGCATGCGCGAAGAGAGCGACTCGGTCATCCCCCA
>JBGAWT010000042.1:15728-16948 GCA_044227445.1 Bdellovibrionia bacterium
GCAGCGTTGAGCAGCCAGCTAAAACCCCAGGGCACGAGCTTGGTGGCCATTCGGTAGATCGCCGGATTGAAGTGGCCCGCGATTTCCTCGGCGTAATGTCTGAGAACTTTTTCGAGCAGCCGCTTGCGATCGACCTCAAGCGCTGAGGCTCTGAGCCCGGATTGGATCTCGCCCCAAAAAAGCTGATCTTCCTTGGCGCGGCCGGAGGTAAACCAGTTGGTCTTTTGCTTTCGAAGCCTGAGCTTCTCTAAAAAAAGCGCTTCGCCCAAAAGCGAATCGAGGCTCATGCCCTCTTCTTGAAGATGGCGATCGACGGACTTAGTGACCGAATGCTTGGTGTCCGCAAGCAGTTTGGTGCGGATGCGGCCCAGCTCAAAAATTTTCCCCCACGTCGGTGGGCGATCTTTGAAAAGATTTTCACCAGTCATCTCTCTTTCGTTGATAACCGGTTTCGCTGGCTCGGTGTACATCATTCAGCTGCGTAAAAAGCTACGCAGCCCGCTTCTACTTCGCCAGCATCTTCACTCCTTGTGAAGAAAGCTCTCCTAAGATATGCGAGCGTTCATGAACAAGAAAATTCTGGGTTTGATGATCTCAGCTTCGTTTCTTTCGGCCAGCGCGCAAGCGGGCCTCACGTATAAACGAGTTGGCCACTGCGAAATGGCAGGCGAAGCGGGCGTCATGGACGCACCTGAGATGTTTTTCGTTCTGGAGTCCACCGGCGGCAAGAAACCTCAATACCGAGTGAGCTCCCACTTCAGCGGAACGTGGAGCGGCCGAGACTTAGGTAAAGAAGTAGCTGTTCACGGCGCGCGTTATCTCCCTTCAGGAGAAACCCTCGAAGAAGCTTGGATCACCCCGAGCCTCACTTTGTTGTGGCAGCTGCCGGCTAAGCTCTCGGACGAAGACGAAGAGAAGATGGTGCGCACGCAAGGCACAGTGACTCTTGCTGTCCCAGGCGATGCAGGCCTTCATGACTTCGACGTGGAGACGGTTCAATGCTCGATCGAACCTCAGGTCGCCAATAAGACGCGCACCGAAACCCCCAAATATTCCATGGGCGTGAGCAACGACCAATCCCGTCTGGCCAAGCGCTTGGAAGAGACCATCAAGAAGAACACCACCCGAGTGACTGACTTCCCGGCGTTTTTAGTGGATGACGGCAGCAACAAAAAGGTCGCGGCCTTTGTTCAAATCTTCACGTCTGGACCCGTAACTGT
>JBGAWT010000043.1:0-20392 GCA_044227445.1 Bdellovibrionia bacterium
CGATGCCTCGCTTCTCGAGAATCTTAACCAGGCCCTGAGCGTGCACCCCGCCCAAAACCACGGCGACATTGAGGGCCGCAGATTTTTGGATCGCCTCGGCTATTTTTACGTTTCGGCGGGAAATTCCCAAGTGAATACGTTTAACCGCTTCCCGAAGCTCTTGAACCAGTCGCGCATGTGCCTGTTTGAGGGTCGCCTTTTTGGGAAGGTGATAGAGCTCGATCACGCCGTCTAGGTAGTTCTTTTGCTTCTGAGGGTCTTTTTGAGTTTGCTCCAAGCGACTCAGAAAACCGATGATCCCCCGAGCATCCGAAAAAGCCAGAGAGTTCATCCGAAGCAGCGCTTCTTCCTCACCACAAAGCGTGCGGACCTTGTCTCCGTACTTGGCTTCAAGCTTCAGCGGAACATTGGTCACCACCGCATCTGCGAAATCAGGGGAGGCGAGCTGCCCTTTGAGAGCGCTCATGCTCCAGCCGTTATACTTAATGGGTGAACTCTCGGTAATCTCGCCTCCGCAGCCTTCGGCGATAACCGTCGAAAGCCCCCCACCCGAGATCCATGCATCAAGTTGCCTATAAATAGATGCCAGGTTCTTAGCTTGAGGTAACTGCCGTGCCTCGGTGAGGTCTCGCGTATCCTTGCCCGAATCCGCGTGCCATTGCTTAAAGACCCAAACGCGTTGGCGGGGGCTTTGCACCTGACACTGCTCTTGGGCACGACCCCATTCCGAATTGAGCTCGAGCCCTTCGGCAAAAGCGAAGGGCCCCAAACTCAGCGCCTGCAATAAAAGGAAGATCACGGCACTACAGAGAGAGGTCGCTGACTAGCAACCAGATACTTAGCGACTTGAGGAAGGAGTTCCTCGCGCTTTTCTTTAAAGTTCTCAAAGGCAGCCTCTTTTGCCTTTTCCTCGAAATGCTCAAGCGACACGAAATAGGCGATCACCGGTCGTAGCATCCGAGCAAAGTAGATCAGGCGTACCGAAAATTTGGGCTCCTGGTTGGGCTGAGCTTCCTTGCGTTTGAGATCCAAACGGATGTGAATTTTCCTAATATGTCCTGGCATCCCGGTTCCATCGATACGAGTTGAATTCACCTCGTAGGTCAGCTTTGAAGTGCGATCCGTCGCCACGCGTGCCAGTTGCCTGATGCTCATCGTGTCGCCTTCTTTGAGGTAATTGGCGGTCACATCGTAACGAACACTGGGCAGAGTTTCAAAGACTTCAGGGGTAGGACCCGAGTGAATTTCTCGGCCTTTAACAATGAGATTTAGAAAATATTGGTCCACCTTACCCAAACCATCGACCGAGGAAACGTCGGGGGTGATTTCGCAATCGGTGTACAAAGCCCCTTCAAATTCGTTGTTCTCGTTTGTCGCTGGTTGCCCGGCCCACTTGTCCTTCTCGCAGCGCATAGTGTAACCCGGGCTTTTTTGAACTGCTTCGGAGATCTGGGCTACTTCGCTGGACGGTACAGCTCCTGACGCGCCCAAGAGAGCAAGCCAGGACATCTGAATAATTTCGTGCATCGAAATTCCCCCGTAAGGGCAAACGTAGCACCCTTAATTCAGTTTTCAAGAGGAGGACTTCAATAGAGGACCGAAGTGCTTTGGAATATGAAAGTCGGGTTTTTCTTGAGGTGGCGTAAGCAAACTCCAATAGTGTCTCCGCTCAGGCTCACCCAAAATCGCAAACGCATTTCCAAAAACTTGGGTGGGCTGCGCACCGAATCCCAACGCTTTCCACGAAATCCGAAAGCGCGCTTCCCAGCGAGTCGCCGAGATGCGCTTCACTTGTTTTGCGAACGACGATCGATACTGATCATTCACTCTCTTACGCGGCTCTAAGATCTCGAGCTCAAAATGCTGACCTAAGGGGCTTAACTGAAATTCGAAATACCGATCGCGTGCCGGGTTTTGCAAAAACACTTCCACGACGTCCCAATCCCAAAGCCCGGGCTGAGATCCTTCAGTCGAAAGCTCCGGATTGACGTAATCCGACGCCGACTCCACCTCGAAGATCACCATGAGCTCGCTTTGCGTGGACCCAAAAGCGACGCTCACCCTCTCGCTGAGAGTCACCTCTTGAGGATGCACGAGCTTGAGAGGGCGCACGTCTAAACCTCCACAATGAGCGTCACGGGCCCATCATTCACGAGGCTGACCTTCATATCGGCCTGAAAAACACCGCCTTCGGTTGGTACCCCCAAAGCGCGGCTCGCCTGAAGCGCCTCTTCATAAAGCGGCTTGGCTTGTTCGGGGCGCGCGGCACCGATGAACGAGGGCCTTCGACCCGAGGAGGTGTCGGCCAAAAGAGTGAACTGCGAAACAACCAGATGCTGTCCTTGGATGTCTTGGAGACTCAGATTGAGCTTTCCGGCTTCGTCTTCAAAGATCCTCAGCTCCACGACCTTCTTCATGAGCTTTTGCGCATGCTCAGGCGTGTCCTGAGAACCAACCCCCAAAAGGGTCAAGATTCCGCGGCCGATCTTGCCCACGGTCTTGCCGTCGACATCGACCTGAGCGGAGAGCACACGCTGGAGGACGGCCTTCATTTTTTCTCCATCAAAAGGGCGCGGGTCAAAATCACGTGCCCAGCAAGCGCGCCCGCAACGCAAACAGGGACGATGAGCGCGTAGGGGAGGTGAAAGCCCAGTTGAAGCGGGGGATGCACACCCCAACCAAACGGCACGGGAGAAGAAAACAGCGCCACGCGCCCCACGTTCAAGAGCAAAACGATTCCTAAAACGTTCGCTACCCAAGCCGAGATGATTGAGCGACGCGCGAACTGCGCCGCAATCAGCGCGATGATTCCCGATAGGATGTCCCAATTTTGTCCGCTCCAGGTCATGGTCTGCGGAATGCTTCCTTGCTCCACCCACGAGTGCAGCACCAGTTCCAATGGAAACCGAAACCCCTGAAATGCCACAAGCACAGGAATGGAGAGCCCTTGCGCAAGCCTGAGCCCTAAGGGCGAAAGCGCGAAAACAAGCGCGCCTCCGTTAGCCAGCGCGAAAAAAAGCGGAAGGGTACGGGAGCTCACTTCGCCGCGCGAGACCAGGGCCGCAAAAAATAAGACCCACGCCGTAACGCCGATTGCCGCCATCAAGGCTCGTTGCCCAGGGGCTTGGCCCAGACTTTTCTCGGCCGAGTAAACCCCGGCCACGAAGCAAGCCACGACAAAAAACACGATGAGTGTGAAAGCGACGGTAGTCGGAAAGTCCGGTGTGACGAAGGTCATGGGCCCATTTTGGCCAGAGGTAGGTCAAAAGTCCACGCACAAGCGAGTCAGATCATCTTGGGCAAACGATTTGTTCGCTGAACCGGCGCTGACTACCGACTCAGAGGTAATTCAGTAAACGAATCGTTTACTGAACTGGCGCTGATTCTCGCTAAACGATCCTCCAAGAACAGTCGGTCGCGCTGAAGCTGCTCAAAAGGAACCGAAACCCCCGCACGAGCCGCTACCCGATGCAGATGCGCAAGCTCGTGTTTTTCGAAAAGCCTGAGGGCCCGCAAGGACTCCTGCACTTGCGCGGCATTTTTCAAGGCGGAGGGCTTCTCAAGGAGCTGAACGGCCAGCTCTCCTAAGGCCCTCGCCCGGTCTTTTGCCGCAAGCGCCCCTAGCATCCTATGGGCGGCCTCAAGAACGCCCGCGTCGAGGCTTCGAAAGGCCACAAGCCTTGTATAAGGAGGAAGCTCCGAATCACGTCTCCAGCGCCCGCGAGTGCCTTGCTGCCTAAAACCCAGATAGCTCGTGATCTCGATCAGAGCGTCCATCGCTTCGCCGCAAAAATGGCGCGACCGAAAGGGCCCAAACACGCGCGCCTCCGGAAACGCCTTGAGCAACTCAGGCAGCGGCGCCGTGGAGCGCGCAACGACAACACCCCCCCGAAACGCGCCCACGACCAAATAGGGATAAAGAAACCTACACGCCCCGCTCACGTTAAATCGCGGCCGAAGCTCTTGGATCTGCGACAGCTCAAGCGTTAGAGCATGGGCATCCGAGGCACAAACCTCGTACTCAAGGTCTACGGCGTGATGCACGATTCGACGCATTTTCTCGTCGCGCTTGAGTCGCTTGGCCTTCCGGTATTGAGCGAGCCTTCGCCTGAGATTCTTGGCCTTGCCGACGTAGATGGGCTTGCCTTGCTCGTCTAAAAACCGGTACACCCCAGGGTCCGTGGGCAGCCGCTCCCAGAACTCTGCTCCGAACTTTCGATCAAAGCGGCTTCGTGCCATGGTGAGAGTCTATGACCTGGGGAACCAAAAGAAAAGAAGACCTCTCTTGGACCGAACGCGCGCTGGGAAAACTCACGCGCCGCGACTTCAGCCAAGCGGAGATGCGAAAGTTCCTGGAAGAAGAGGGCGCGCCCGAAAGCGAGATCGCAGGCGTCATCGATAGCCTCTGTGCCATGGGCTACTTAAATGACGAGCGCTTGAAAGAGGCGATGGCACGAAGCAGCGCTTCGGCTAGGCGCGGCCCGGGGCATTTGTGGGGCAGGTTGATGAAGCGCGGCTTTGAGCTCTCTCGCGCCGACGTATCCAGGCTTTACCGCGAGGCTGCTCCTGAGAGCGAAGAGGACTTAGCCCGCAGCGAGGCAGAGCGGGCTTGGGGCAAGGTTTCAAAACGCGAGAGCGATGTTCGCAAGACACGGCAGAAAGTCGCCGCGCGCCTGATCCGGCGCGGATTCTCGCCGTCAGTGGCGTTCAAGATTTGCGAGGGAATGAAGTAGGACCAGTTTGAGAAGGCGTCTGCAGTTTGAGTACAGTTTGAGAGTCAGTACAGTCCCAGTCAGGCTGAGTTTCAGTTTCTGATCTGAGACTGGGACTGAAGCTGTACTCAAACTGCAGGCTCATTCTGATTCAGAACTTAAGCTCGAGCCCGGACCCTTGTCCGGGCCCCATCCCGCCATGGCCGGCAGAGGCGGCGGTGCGAACAGCGATGACCGAACGCAGGCTTTCGATCTCACGCGAGAGCTCAGAGATGCGCTCTTCGGCTTGCTTGAGGCAATTGAGGGCGATTTCCTTGTCGCGGCGGTCTTTCTTAGATTGGTTCTGAAGATCCTCTAGCCGCCTCGTAACGCTTTGTTCGGTCTCGCGCCGTCGGGCGATTTCCTGCTGAAGCTGCTCTTGCTCCACACTCAAGCTCTTGGCGCGCTGGGCTTCCTGCTGAAGGCCCCCCATGGCCGCACGATAGCGATACAGCTGCTCTTCGGCCGCCCGCAGGCGATCCGCGATTTGTGCCTTAGCCTGAGCCAGCCCTTCGGCCTCACGCCGCAAGTAGCCTTCGCGCTCGCGCAGGCTCGCCTGGGTGGCTTGATGAAGCTCGGCTTCGATTTCTAGCTTTCGTTGGGCGTCGCGCACCTGAACTTTGGCGCGCTCAAGATCTTCGCGCAGGTATTGGCGCTCGCGGGCCGTCTCGGTCATCTGATCTTTCAATCCGCGCTCGTTGAGCAGGAAGCGCTGGGATTGCTCTTCAAAGGTTCGGGCCCGCGTGAGCGTTTCTTCGAGCTTCAACTGCAGGCGCTTGAGCTCGGCATCTTGCTTGCGCACTAGCTCCGTGAGCTCTTGATTGCGAGCGGTCTCAGCTTGGGCTTGATCATGCCAGGCGCGAGCCTGCCTTAGTACTTGTTCGATTTCCTCTGCTATTCGAAGTGCAGACTTTCCTTCTTGAATCGAAGAAACCGGAGCCAAACGAGGTTGTGAACCTGAAATCGACGCACTCATGCTTTCTTTAGTCTGAGGGCAAAGCCAAACCCCGTAAATAAGCAGTTTTTTCCCCCTAACACCCTGCGATGTTTTTGGTTGACGGTTTGGGGGGTGTTGGATAACGCCGGGCCCTGGGATCTTTGGGAAAAGGATAGGGAGACGCGTGTGACGGGACTTTCGCCTCTGCAGTGGTTTACCCGAAAAGGGAACCTGAGCCTAAGTTTTATCCTTCTGTTAACAGCCTCGCTCGCCCTTGCGGATCCACCTTCCGACGGGCAGAAACCCTACGATTACACGCCTAATCGATCTTCCGTCCCTCCGTCGGAGAGCGTTCTCATCGACGGTTCGTGGCGCGACTACATCCGCTTCATCTACAACCGCGGCGAGGGCAAAACCCACTTTCTCTCTGAGCTTCAAGACCTCATTGACCCGACACGCATCCGAAAAATGGAGGGTTTCCGCTCCCCTGGCGCTACTCGCGTGTCGCTCATGAGCTACGAAATTCGTTCCATCGAAGTCTTCCAAGCCATCGAAACGCTGCTTGCCGACAAGTTTCGAGTCCGCGTGGTCACTGATCCGGCTACCTTCATGGATGTGGAAATTCCTTCGCGCGAGGAATGGAAAAGCTGGAACTCCTCCCAAAGGGCTTACTTCTTAAGCAACTACGACCGCGATCACGACGGCAAATATTCGACGGACGACTACGAAGCGATGAAGGAAAGACGCTTCGTTGCTAATGAGATCTGGAAAAAACTCGAAGGATTGCAGAAGAAATACGGCGAGCGGCTGGAGCTCATCCATAGCCCCTTCCAAGTCGTTTCGAACGACCCTAAAGCGCCGTATCCCAAGCTCACCCACTTCAAGCGCTCGGCTATCCAATTCGCCACCAAAAAGGGCGAATGGCAGACCGTTGAAGAAATGGTCTCCTCGGCCAACCTCACCAACTCTTGCTTAGACTGCAGCATCTCCGGAAGCGCAGATAACAAGGCAAAGTACCTCAGTGGCACGGGTGATTTTGCCCGGGCTCGTGGCACCGAAGGCCATATCCAATTTGGCGCTATCTTAGGCCAGGAAGCCACCGCAGGCGGAAAAGCCAAGCCCGAAGATGCCAAAGCGATGCTTGAAGCTCTCACTGGCCCCGCAGAAGAGTGGATCAAGCTCTATAAAGAAGGCAAACACTTCGACTCGGCTAAGGTTCAAAAAGAGCTCTTCCCTCGCGTGGTCTTCGAAGACGCCAAGCGCGGCTACACGACTTCCATCCAAGCTTTCTTTTCCGAAGGGATCCAGCGGTGTCAAAAAGCGCAAGCCCATCGACCCCACCCTGGCCATTCGAAACATCACCAGCCAAGCGGATATCGACCTCAAAATCTATTACGAAGCGCAGTTTACCTTCGTGCATAAGCCTTGGGCATGGCACGCACGCCATCTGATGGCTCGGGGCACGATGGAAGATTTCGCCGTCTATGTGGATGGTGGTTTTGCAACTAAGCCTTACTCCGCGCTTCCAGACCTCCTCTTTGCACCGAAGATCCAAGACTCCTCGCTCGTGCTGCCTGACAAGGCAGTCCAGGATTTCGTAGATCCCGCTCCTGCTCTCAATTGGCAAAAAAACGTCTTCGTGTTTCAGGGTCACCGCGGCGTATTTGGAGCGGCAGGCGACAAGCTTCACTCCAAAACGACCTACCTCGAATACCTGGATGCAAAGAGCATTCGCCACTACGTCGTGATCTGGGGATCGGCTAACCGAAGCTCCAACGCCGGTGATAACAACGCCGACGGATTGTACATGCTCGACAGCACGGACCCCGAAGTCGGCAAGCAAGTCAGGCCCTACTTTGACGCACTCAGGGCTGAAAAACGCATGGTTCCCTTTGCCAATGCGTACCTCGACAGACGTTTTCTCGAGACGATCCATCCCACGGGCGGGGCTGAAACCGTGTTTACGGAAAAGTATATTTCCAAGTTCAGAGCCTACCTGGATAAACCAGGCCCACGCTCCCAACTCCGTGGCTTGCTCAAGACGCTTCAAAATGCAGGGGCATCGAATCCTTACGGTGAAAACCTCATGACCGTCATCGACTGGTGGATCAAGAACGCCGACAAAGACAAAGTGTTTGACTGGTCGGAGTTTCATTTGGCGCTCAGACTGGCTCACCCTAACGTCGAACCTCGCGCAGGCTTCATGCAGGACGTGCTCAAACGCTGGCTAGGCGAAAACCCTTCGTCCAAGCAAGTTCTGGACTTCGATCGAATGGTGAGTGACCTCGAGCTCTCTAACCAGGTGGCCACGTCCAAGCAAACCAAGAACATCCAGCGCATCATCAAGCAAAGCTGCCGCGCACTGCTCAGACTCAACCTTCCACGCTATGAGGTGAACAATCCATGATGCAACGCCGATGGGTCGCTTCGCTTTTATTCTTATCGCTGCTCTTTTCGCCCGCTGCCTGGTCAAGCAAACCTCTCGTCGAGAGATCGGCTGAGGCCTGTCGAGAGGCGCTTTCGCTCAGAGCCGGTACCGACGTAGCTCAAGCCCCTTCTCCTTCGACCCTCATTCCGCTCAATCTACTGATCGCCAGCCGCCAGTGCGACTATATCCCCAAGATGTGGCGCTGGGCCCAAGTCTACGCCAAGCAGTTCCCTACGCCGGGACTTGCTTACATGTACAAAACCGCGGAGACCGCAGCCGATCAAGTCATCGAAGAGCTCAAAATCTCCGCCACTTCGCCTCCCATGTACGATGAGCGCAATCCGTGGGCCGCCGCCGACGCTACTTTGCGTTTGATCGAAAGCGAAAGCCCCCCGGCTTATATCCGAAAGGCCGTGCTCATCCGCGACGGCGTGCTGGTTGTCGTGCCGATCCTCAAGCGCACCGAGTTTAAGAACTCCAAAGGTCGCGCCCTCTACCAGCCCATCGTAACCAAAGGCCATCAAGAGCTTGAAAGATCCGATGAGCTTGCCGCTGCGTTCGCAGCCTGGGCTTTGGAGCCCTGGCAAGGCGAGCTTCCGGAGTATGCCGAAGTGTTCCTCAAGCCCATGGTCGACAAGCGCGTCCAAACGCCAAAGACCAGCGGCAACTTCAAGCTCAACGTCAATGACTACTTGCCACGCATTCGAGCCATCTACGAAGGCTTCATGGACGCCGCTGAGCAAGCTTCCCTGGCCTCCGATAAAGAGGTCGAAGCCTCGCGCCCCGAACGCCGTTGTGACGCCTGCAAAACCTGTCCTTGGGCCGCCAACTGCCGGGTAAAGCTCAACGAAGCAGATGATCTGTCGATGATGCCGTTTCCGCCTAGCGCCGCTCAAGCAACCCGTCTGGCAAAGCTTGGCTACGGCACGCAAAAAGAACTCTCGTCGGTGAACGTCAACAGCGATGACTTCTTGAATCTCGCTATGAAAGCCGACATCGAGCCAGAGCAACTGCGCTACTTCATCGCCCACGCCTTGGCTCGCACCACCGACCAAGTGCTAGTGCTCGAGAAGTTCAGCGACCCAACCGCCGGCAAGAAGTACATCATTCACATCGACTTCGAAGACGTTATGGATCGCCAACTGCGATCGGGCGTCTATCTCATCGGAGCCGAAAAAGAAGCCGTCAAGCGCGGCAAGCGACCCGTAAAACCCATCGCCTTCTGGGCAAGCTCTCTCACCCAAAAGGGCGTGGACGAGGTGTGGGTCAAGCTTTTGCGCTGGGTTAAAAACTCGCCAGAGCTCAAGAACGGTGACTTCCTCGTAACGATGTTCTCCAAGCATGAGGCCGTGAAGTTCGAACAACAGTTCGACATCTTGAAGCAAGACCCCGAGAAGTTCACCAAAGAGCAACGCGCGTCCCGCTACTACTCCGAAGTGACGGTCGGCAACAGGCGCTTGGGCCGGCTGATCCGTCGCCAAGAATTCTTCCGCTCCTACCGCGACCTTGCGCCCGAGGACATCTTCGGCATGCTCGATCGCTCGCTGGACTTGTTGGTGTTTGCGCGCAAGAACTTCGCGTTTCCGACCTACACCAACAGCATCAAGTACCTACGTGAGTATGTGACGGACGAAGCTCCCGATTACAACGGCATGAACGGCCTGGAGTCCATTGCTCTGGCCGTTGAGGCCTTCCGCACGGGCGAGCCACGCAAGAAAAAGGTTCTTGAGGAATACGTTCTTAAAGACGCCAGCATGAACCGCTATGTGCTCAACTATATTCGCAGCGAAGCAGGTCGCGAGGTCTCTCCTAAGCTCGACTACCGCTCCGCCACCCTGGATGTGATCGAAGCCCTGGACGGCGCCGTAGCTGAACGCCGCCAAATGTTCTTTTTGCGCGAGAAACAGCAACTTCTTCACAAGATCCTAGGAAAGAAGCTTTCGGATCTCACGACCAAGCAGATCGAGACTCTCAAGGAAGCCATCGATCGCTCGAAGTATGAAAGGGCACGCACAGTTTTCATCAACGACGGTCGTCTCTCGGAAAACTCCCTGAAATCGATCCTCCAACGCCTGCGCTTTGACCTGGAACAAAAGCGCAACGGAAAGCTCACGGAGCTCTTCACCTCCATCAATCCCGCGCTTAAGAACCGCACAGGACAAATGGAAAACAACCCCGCTCAAGATGCGTTGGCAAGCTTCCTGGAAGCGGGCGATAAGTTCCTCATCCAAAAGCACGTGGATGACATGCTCATGATCGAGCAGCTGGAGCCTCGCATGGCGAAGATCAAGCTGCCTAAGAACCGCAGCGTTCAGAGCGATCTAGAGCCGCCGTCTTCGGTGGATGCAGGCTTCGAGTCTTTTGCCCAAGAGCTTAAGGCTCAGTACCCAGATTTTGCCACCGCTCGAGCCCGCTCTTTGTGGCTGGGCTTGTATTACGAACGCGAGTTCCCAGACGTTCTGCTAGAGGAATAGACCCGAAGGAAGTAAGGAAGTACGCCCATGAGAAAAAACATCTTTAAACTAATTTTGACGCTTTGCGTTGCATTTATCGCGGCTGCCGCTCTGGCCGGGCCGGAGAAACGCGACTACCAAATCTTTGGCTACATGTTCGATCTGGATGACAACCTGGTGCGCATGCCCACGGTCATCGTGCTCATCAACAAGGACACGGGCGAAGAGCTCGCGATCTCCACCGAGAAGTTCGCTGAGATCAATCGCAAGATCGGCCAACCCGGTGAGTGGGTCGCATTCAAAATTGATCCCGTGGATCCTCTGAAGGGTTCGTTTCGTTTCTTTCGCGACGAAGCCGACAAAGAACAGTTCATCAACGATCTGAAGATGGCCGTTTCGGACCCAGGCGCCGAACGCGCCTCATTGGCCAACTTCAGATTCGCGACCTCCAACCGCTGACCACCCAGACCACGTGGATCAACACCTCACGAGGCCACGAAGCAGAGAACATCTCGCGCGGCACGCCGATCTTAGGCGCCGTGTATCCAGTTCCGGCTGAGAACATCTATGCCGTATCTAACCCCAAGAACTTTCACTTTGGCAAAGACACCGCCTCTCGCAAGGCTGCCGTCGTAGTGGATCGACTCAATTGGATGCAAGAGCGCATGGCCAAGGCCCGTCGCGACGGGACGCTCTTTGGCGCGCCCGTGGTCAACGCGGCTGGCAATGGGATGGAGATCGTAGGCATCTTTGGATTCTCGGATGACGATCCCGCCTTCATTCAAAAGGTGTCCGAAGTCGTACAAGAAGGGATGCTCAAGGGTTTCTGGCCAGATCTCAAGATCCGCATCATCTATACGGGCAAGGAAACTCCGGAGCTCAAGCCCGGATCCTTTGTGATCACGCCCCACGGCAGGCGCAGATCCCTCCTAGGCATCGAAAAGAGCGAAGCCAAGGTCATCGTTCCTAGGCTCGTGTGGGATTACAACCAACGCCTCGGGTGCTTTGAGGCGACGATGTCGGCCTCTACAAAATAGCCGTCGCCGCCTGGTTGCCCTGATACGGATCATCAGCCCAATCCACCGTGCAACGCACGGGAGTCTTTCCGTCGCCCGCAAAGGGTACGGTGACCGGTATGACGACTTCTTGCCAAGCCCCTGGTGGCATCAGCGGTAGGTCCAAAGAACCAAAGTCTTTCCAAGACTGCTGGCTTCGATGCCGCGCAGGCTCGCCACTGAAGTCGACATAGCACTTGAGCTTCGTCGCAGGCGCATCGCCCGAGACCGCTGCGTTGCCGACGCTCATTCGAATCACTTTCTGTGCTGGATCCCAGCGTAAGGAGGAGCTCTTGATCGCCCAATCCGCGCGCGCCAGCAGGGAGCGCTTTCCGATTTCGTAGTCCTTGGGGTCGATCTCTCGCTGGACCTGAATATAGGTCCTCACCGCCCGCCAAGCTTCGATGCCTGTATCCTCAAGCTGGGTGAAGTCGATAGGAATCTCGATGACCCCGGGGATCTTGATGAGATCCTTGGCCTGCTTGAGCGCATCGAGCAAACCCGCGGTAAGCGTCACGCTATAGCGCCGGCCTGGATCGATCGGTTCTCCGAAGATATCGCGAAAATCAATGATCGAGAACAACTTAGGATCCCAAGTCACCACTCCTCCCGAGAGGGTGAGCCACCCCAGAAGCGAGGACATCGGCATGAGGCCTTCAACCTTCTTGAATGCCAACATCACCGTGAGCAGGTCTCGGCCTAGGGCATTCCACTTATAAAGAGTCCATTCCTTGCGGGTCTGCGGGTGAAGGATGTGAGGGATCAGGTCGTGCATGTCTTTGGCATTGAGATCCCCTGCTTTAAGGCCCGCTCCCGTTAAACTCACCTGATCCAGGGCGAACTCAGTACCCGTTTGCGCTCGCATCGCGTCCACGATGAGGTTGCCTTGAGTAGACTCTATCGAATCCTCGTGCGCAAAATCCGCTCTCGCGCGCGCGACAAAGCTTTGCGGATCCTCGCCAACAGCCGTCTTGAGCTTCAGTTCCTGACCCTGCACCCAGGCAGCCATCTGCTCGTCCTCGCCATCGGAGGCATCAACAGGATGAAGCTGATAGCCCGCCACTCGGACTTGCTTGGTGACGGCTTCGATTTCCAGATCGAGTTGACCTACGAACTGTCCCCATTCGCCTGTTTCGACGATGGGAACCTGACGACCGGCGTTTTCGGCATAAGTCGGCTGATAGGTCTTGTGGTGCGAATGCCCGCTGACGATCACGTCGACGCCTGGGACCGCCTTGGCTATAGCGACGTTAGTGCTAAACGAATTGTGCGAAAGCAGAATCAGGATATCGACTTCCTTTCGATGCAAGGCCGCCTGCTTGGTCGCTTCGTCTAGTGGATTCATGACGATCATGGGTTCGAGGTATTTCTTGTACGTCTGCTCGTAGAGCGTAAGACCGATGACTCCGATGCTCACGCCACCTCGTTCAAATTTTCTAAAAGCCGGGATGCGCTCCCTCAGCTCCGCCCCTTGCGCAAAGGTTCCAGCATCCCAATTGGCGGCAACTAGAGGTACGCCGCCGCCTCGCGCAACCTCGAGCAAGGTCGTGGGGCCATTGATGTAGTCGTGGTTCCCGACGACAGCCGCATCAAAGCCCATCATCTTCATGGCTTCGAGCATGTTGTGGCCCATATCCACGTTGTACATCCAGCTGCCCTCGGACCAATCCCCAGCATCCAGTGTCAGGTTGGTCTTATGGGTAGTTCGAATTTTTTGAATCTTCTTGGCCATTCGAGCCAAGCCCCCCAGCCCAAAAGGCGCGATCTTGGCCGGAGTCATATGAGAATGCAGATCGTTGGTGTGAATGATCGTAAGCGGAACCCACTGAGCCTTTTTGCAGCCATCCCCGGAGGCCGCGCTCAGGGCTAAGGCTAAAGAAAAAGCGATCGCGCTTTGTACTGCCCGTTTGCTCATTTCAGCTCTTTAAGGGTTTGCGTGGATTGGTTCATGAGCTCGCTAACCTTAGCGAAAACAACGATCGTGTTGTGCTCGATGTAGCCGTCCCCTGGGTTCGGCCCTTTCCAGCGGCCAAAAATCTTGCCAAATACGGTGGCCTGGCTCTCAGAGTTGCGCTGAAAAACCGGCATCGCCATAACGTCCTGGGGAACGAGTGCCAGATTCGGATCCTTGATCACCAAAGCAAGCCCGACCCATTCGCCCATCAAGATATCGACGTACAGTCTCACGTCAAAACGAGGGTCTGGCTTTGGCATGGGATCGATCACCGCCATGGCGCGCCCCAATTCGATCTGCTGGCCATCGGGTAGTCGCTCCGTGCGATCAGCACGAGCCATCGCTGGATCCTTAAAGAGGGCATCAATATTGAGCGAAAACCCGAACTCAAAGGGTACCTTGCCGGCAATCGCCGGATTCATGAACACGGACCCGTATTCGCCCACAGGAAAGATGAAATTCAGGGGTAGGGATAGAAGCGGTCCCATCTGGACTGCAAGCCTGAGCGTTTCGAGGTTGGTGCTGGGCTGAACGGTCACCTGCTGAATATAATTAACGCTCTTACATCCTTGAGGCGAAACAGCCATCAAGGCGGCTGCGACGGCAAAAACGGACACGAAGCTCAAGATAGCTGATTTTTTTCACCCCAAAATTCCCCCGTAAAACCGAAGCTAGCAGGAGGTCTTTGCATTTGAAAAGCAGAAATCTGCTCCCCCGATTTGCACGCCGCGTTTTTGCGTGATACCCCCTTTCGAGTGTGGAAATAGAGCGGGTGCGCTCTAGGGGGAAAATCGGGGATGAAATCATGGAAGCTGGCCGCGCGTAGCGCAGGCCTGTCGTGTCTCTTCATACTATGTGTGGCGCTTGGGCTGGGGGGCTCTGCCTATGCGCTAGAAACCAAAGAAGATCAAAAGATCGCGTTTCAAGCCGCCATGGCCGAAATGAAGACCCATTACGGGATGGCGAAGTTCAAAGAAGAGAACTTCGGAATCAAGTATTCGGATCTCGAAGCCAAGTACTTGCGCCTCATCGACACCGCCACCACGCTCGAAGAAGACGCGGGGTTCAGAGCCAAAGAACAGCGCACGATCCTTCCTCCCGAAGAGTTCCGCCAGCTCATGGTCGGCTTTGCAGCTGAATTCAAAGACGGTCACACCAACATCGTCAGGCAGAGCCAAAAGGCTTGGACCGTAGGAATTCGAACCGCCGCTATCGGCGAAAGACTGTTTGTCGTGGGTTACAACCCACAGGTCGTCAATCCGGCTGACGTTTCGCCGCGCTTTCAGGTCGGCGACGAGATCGTCGAAGTCGACGGCCGCCCCGTGAGCGATCTCGCGCGCGAGAACGCTCTGTACATGCCCATGGCCACGCAAGCATCTAAAACGATGCGGGCGTTGGAATCGATTCTGACGGTTTCGAATCGGTACTTCCGTGCCAAAGAAAAAGGCGCACCTGTGACCGTTAAGTTCCGTCGCAGCGAACCGGGTGAGGCACCCCAGGACTTCACGGGTCGCTTTCACTGGACGGCGACTGAAGACTTCATGGAGCTGGGCTCAGTAGCCCGCTACCTCATGCCAGAGCGGGATCCCAGGGAGCTCAAAGCCCGTAAGCTCGTCGAGCGTCCTTATACCTACGGCGAGTCCGGCACGAAGCGTTCTTACTTCCGCGAAGGCTTGGAACGCGTGGGTCTTCCACGCGGGGCCATCACGGATCTGGGCAAGCTGATCAATGCGGAGATTTTAGAGGCTCGCAAGAAGAAGGCCGCTGGCCTTCCTCACGATGAGCTGCTGGCATTTTTGGAGCCAGTGGATCGCCTGGCTGCTTACACGGTCAATTACCGCGGCGCTAACTTAGGCGTGATGCGCATTCCAAGCTACGCTCCAGCCGAAGGCTATCTGGCTGCTGTAAATGAGCTTCTGTGGCTCAGCGAAGTCACCGCTCGAATGGAAGCCTCCACTCACGCGATGATCTTGGACCAGCTCTCCAACGGCGGCGGCTACGTAGCTCAGTTCACGCAGCTGCTCAGGCTGTTTGCAAAGGATGGGGAAATCAAAACCAATCAGATCAATATCAAGCTCTCTGAGACGTTCTTTAACTCTCATGACGGCGTGGGCGATCCGGGTTCGGACCCTGAGCTTCCTTTGAACGGTCGTTACAAGAATCTGGCTCGAGTCCTACTCGAAAAAGACGCTTTGAAAAAACTTCGCGAGAAGTTTGACCGCGGCGAGAAATGGTCTGGCTACGTATCGCTGTTTGCTGGAGGAGGGGACTACCTGCCCGGCGAATCCGGTCGTGTGCTCGCGCTCGAGGGTAGGACCTATACCAAACCCATGATCCTGCTTAATGACGGCAGGAGCGCTTCGGGAGGCGATTTCTTTCCGGCTGCGATCCAATCCGCTGGCCGCGCTCTGATCGTGGGCGAGACCTCGATGGGCCTTGGCGGCCCGGTCTACCGCGCTCAAGAGTCCTTGCCGGGCTCTGAGATGTACATGCGCTGCACGATGGGTCACTGCATTCGCGGCGACGGTTTGACCATCGAAAACCTAGGCGTCTTGCCTGACGTTCCTCGAGAGATCTCCGTCATGGATGTTCGCGAGGGCTTTGGCTACTACGCTTACGACGTTCTGGAAGTTGCGATCAAGCACCTCCAAGCCCAGGACGTAGCGCAGATTCGCACCGAAATGAGCGCTGAGCTCACCAAGCGTGCGGTCACCCGCGGGGGACTTGTTCCTTCGGAGACCTTCAAGGCCGTTCAAAAGGTCATCGCACCGGTTGCCAAGAGCTACAGCAGCATTAAGAACGCTGAGCAAGCCCTACCGGTATACGATGCCGCGCTCAAGGAAATCGCAAAAATGAAGCTCGAGGGCCTTACTCACGAAGAGTGGGCGTTCATCAAGCTTCCGCTGCCTCGGTTCTTAACGGACATGGATATCTTCCTGGCTTCGCACACCGATCGCAGCAGCGTCGTCGTGCGTTTAGGTCAAATGAAGAGGCTTCCTAAGTTTCAATCAGATCCAAAGGTCTTGGAACTGATCGAGATGCTGGAAAGCGGGCTATCGAAGTGGGGTCCGTCGGCTAAGTTTACGGGTTGCCGGGCGTTGCTGACGTCGGCTCACGCTGTGGCCACGCAGGGACCCGTGGTAGCGCAAGCTCCCGTGGCCGCTCCGGCTCCAGCCGCGAAGCCTTAAACCCATGAGGAACCCCCTAGCCTTTTAGGCCAGGGGCATGCTAAGCCAAGGTCCTGCATTGGCGCGGAGAGATGGCCGAGTGGTCGAAGGCACTCCCTTGCTAAGGGAGCAGACGGTAAAACGTCTCGCGAGTTCGAATCTCGCTCTCTCCGCCACTTCAAATAAAAAAGCCTCCCATCCGGGGAGGCTTTTTTATTTGGTGACGGGGACGGGCGATGATTTGGTCGCGCCGAGTTCGACGGACCGGTTTTGCAAAGCAAAATAAAGTAATGAGGAGCGCAGGATGCGCGACTTCAATAGGAGCTACTTTTTCAGGATTGAAAAAAGGAATCTCGCGGTCAGGCCGAGCGTAATCGAAGCTCTCTCCGGTCGGTAGATATTCAACATGGCTCCGGTACTGAAAACCTTCGAGTCTACGAATTCGATGCCCCACGGAGACTGTCGCTACCGAGAACTGTTAGAGGCAATTCTCAAAGCCCGTGTCAGTTTTCTTGCAGTCGTCTGACTTAGGGACTGTTCGAAATACCCAGTAATTCTGCGATTTCTTTGCTGATCGTGTAGCTGCACCAGAGCAAGAGCTGTTTGGGATTATTCGGGTCTGGCTTTAAATCCCGGCGGCCATCGAAATTAGAGGTGATGGATTGCTTCCATTTCGCGTCTGTACTGGTGCCTGCGACTGTTATGGTACTTGGACAAGCGTAGCTCTTAGTCTTAGGTCCTGCGACAGCAAGGACGCTCCATGTACTAATCGCTAATAAGGCCGCAATACTCGTGAATCGATTCATTCTATCCCCCAATGAAATGGCGTGCGGAAAAAGTGTAACAACAGCGTTCTGTTCAATCTGTTTTGGCGGGTGCGCGGTAAATGCACTGAGTGTCAGCAAAGAACCACCAAACCGAGAGGCCTTCTTCATGAAGAGACTCCGGTTATACCGTACCCAACGGTAGGTCGCGCCAGGGTGACGCGCGCGGCGTCGTGCAGCGCGAGCCGAGCCACCGTGCTCTGGAGCAACTCTTCGAGCGAGCACGCGAGCGGCATCAACGGTCGCGGCGCCGCGTACGAAGCGAGCGCTTCGACGTCGCGCCCCAGGCGCAGCACTTCGGCGAGCGCACCGCTGAGCGCTCTCGCGCCGCGGATCGTCGGCGTCGAGGTTCTTCGTCAGCGACTCCATCGACAGCACGCAACGCGGCGAGCGGCGTCTTGAAGACGCGCGTGACGGCGTGCCGAGCTCCGCGGCTTGCGGGTTCGTTGCTCTGCGCGGACGAACTTTCGTCGCCGCGCGCGAGCTCGTTCAGGATGTCGGCCATTTGTTCCGGCGAGCGGGGTCGTGGGGCAAACCCGTTGCCAGGCGCGTGAATCGGCTTGGCGGCGAGATTCGCTTGATCGCACGGCACTCCGCGGGGGAAGAAAGTTCCCAAGTCCGACTCGGGTTCCGACGGCACGGCAAGGCGTTCCAGTTGCTTCTGCATGGAGCTCGACGCCCAGTCGTCGAGCGCGAGAGCCTGGAGCTTGTTGTAGAGCGTCGCGCGGTTGATCCCGAGGCGTTCCGCCGCGCGACTCTTTGTTGCCGTCGACCTCGGCGAGCACGCGCCGGATCCAGTGCGGTCTCGAGCGCACGCAGCGAACGATCGCCGAGCGGCAGGAACTCGCCCGCCGGCGCCGCCGTGCCCGCGCCGTGCAGCGCGAGATCGGGCGCGTCGATGCGCTCGCGCGCGCGAAGAGGACGGCGTTGGACGACGTTCTCGAGCTCGCGCACGTTGCCGGGCCAACGGTGGGCGGCGAGCAGCGCTTCGGCCGCGGGCGTGAAGCCACGCACCGCGCGACCGCAAGCGAGCGCCTTGCGCCGCAGCGCGTCGCGCGCGAGCTCCACGACGTCGTCGCCGCGCTCGCGCAGAGCGGGCACGACGAGGCTCAGCACATTGATTCTGTAGAAGAGATCCTCGCGGAACGCGCCGCGCTCGACCTGCTCCTCGAGCCGTCCGCCGGTCCCGGCGACCAAGCGCACGTCGGCGCGGAGCTCGGCGCCGCCGTCGGACTGCCGGCGACTCGGTACGCGCGGTCGTGCAGGAGGCGCAGCAGCCGCGCCTTGCACCGCGAGCGGCACGTGATCGATGTCGTCGAGGTAGAGCGTGCCGCCTTCGGCCGCCGCGCGAGACCCGCGCGCGGCGCGTGCTCCGAGCGCCCGCCCAGCCGAAGAGCTCGCGTTCGAGCTCCGCTGGGTCCGGCGCGGTCGCGCGGCAGACGACGAACGGGCCTGCGGCGCGGAACGGTGGAGCGCGCGCGCGACGAGCTCCTTCTCCACGCCGGGCTCGCCGCGGAGCAGCACGGTGGTGCGCGGCGTGCGCGCGGCGCGTTCGAGTTGCTCGTCGAGGCGTCGCAGCGCGGGCGAACCGCCGATCAGCGCCGCACCGTGGAGTTCCGCGAGCTCTTCGGCGAGGCGCGCACGCTCGTGTTCGAGCGTTGCGAAGCGCCGGGCCCGCTCCAACGCGGCGAGGACGTGCGCCCGCGCGCACGGCTTCTCAATAGATCGCACGCGCCGCGGCCGAGCGGCTCGACGGCGAGCGCGGGTCGCTGGAAGTCGCGAGCACGATCGTCGGAACGCTCGGCGCGGGCTCGAAGAGAGCGACGTCGACCCACGCGAGGTCGGCGCGCGCCTCGACGAGCCCTCGGCGGAGCTCGGCCGCGCCAACACCATCGGGGGCGACGCGCACGCAATGTCCGGCGTCGACGATACACGCTCGAGCCCTGCACGCACGACCGGGTCGGCGTCGGCGATCCACACGCGCAACGGCATGGCGACCTTGTCGGCGCGATCGCTCGCGACCCGAAGTTCTTCTCGACCCGGAACGACGGCCCGCGCCCCGGAAAAAGTGTCTGAAGGCGGCTCGCCGACCCCGCGAGCCCGGTGCGAACGCGAAAAGCGCGCGCTCGACTCAAGCGCTCAGGGGCTGCTCCGAGAACCCGGCGTGCTCGAGTGCGCCGCGAAGGCCACGCAGAGCGCGTTCAGTTCAGCGACCCCTCAGAAACCGTTACCCAGGACCCCTCCATGGGACTTCGTGTAAACACCAACATCGCTTCGTTGACCGCCCAGCGCAACCTGGGTCAGGTCAGCAACCGACTGCAAGGCAACTTCAGTCGACTCTCCTCCGGTCTGCGCATCGCTCGTGCAGCCGACGACGCTGCCGGCCTCGGCATCTCGGAGCGCATGCGCGCTCAGATCCGCTCCTACACCAGCGCGGAACGCAACGCGCAGGACGGCATCAGCCTCGTGCAAACCGCCGAAGGCGCGCTCAACGAGGTGAACAACATCCTCAGCCGCATGCGCGAGCTGGCGATCCAAGCCGCGAACGGCACGTTGTCGACGACCGACCGCGCCACGATCGACACCGAGTTCCAGGAGCTGACGAGCGAGATCACCCGGATCGCGTCGACCGCGACGTTCAACGGTGTGACCTTGCTCGACGGCGCCACGACGTCGCTCGACATCCAAGCGGGCATCAACTCGGGCGAGATCATCACGATCACGCTGCAGGACACGACGACGACGACGCTCGGCATCAACGGGCTCGACGTGCTGTCGGCCTCGAACGCAGTCTCGACGCTCAGCACGCTCGACGCGGCGATC
>JBGAWT010000044.1:0-17015 GCA_044227445.1 Bdellovibrionia bacterium
TAGAAGTTCGGCCCTGCGGTCGGACGTGCTTATGGACATCGCGGATCGCCAGGAGCTTCAAGGCTACGGAAAGCGCCTCTTGGAGCTCGATGCCTTGGTAGAGCGCATGGGTAATACCCATCTTTCGCTCAGGGCTTTCTCAAAAATGCTCAAAGTCTTGCTTCACAACTTGCGCGGCAAATCGCTTGCGGAGTTGGGTGCCGAAACGGCCGATGTCTATCGCCAATTGCTCGACGGGTCGCGCACGCTGCGCGAGATCCTCAAGCATACGCTGGCGCTGTCGCGGCCTATGGCGCTTGTTTCGAGGCAGGAGGACTTTGTTCCATGAACGTATTTAAGATCAACGGCCAGGATAGGGAGCTTCCTATCGGAGCTGAGCACGCGCTCCAGGAGCTGCTGGATGTTGTCCGCTCCAAATGGAGATCGGAGACGTCGTTGGTTTCCGAGATTCGCGTCAACGGAAAGCCTCTCACCGCACAAGACGAGCGCGTCTTGCTTGATGTTCCGATCGAGAGGCTTCAGAGCATCGAGGTGTTTACGTCGCACCCCAGAGAAGTGGCCGAAGAAACCATCGAATTGCTTGTGGGGTTTTTAGAACACCTCAGCGAGCTGTGCTCAAAGACCGCCTCGGCTTGGGGAAAGGGCGATTATCGCTCTAAGTTCTCCCGCTTGGTCGAGGGCTTCACGACGTTTCACGAAACTTTGAAAACCTTGGACTCCATCATGCATTGGAGCGGCGCTCCGGAGTCCAATGCGGTTCTCAAGCCGATGGAAGCCGAATTGCTGGCTTACCTGCAGGGCTTGCTCGGCGCTCAGCAACAGCAGGATGGAGCGTTGAGCCGCCGCCTGCTCGAGGTCGATCTGCCTGCGCACTTCAAGCGCTGGAAGGCGGATACGATTCCGGTGTTAGTCCGGATGCGAGACTCCTAGAACACAGTTTCAACTACTGGTTTTTTTCGCGTGCGGCTCGGATCGTCTTTTCTAATCCCGAGTCCCAAGGCTCGTAAAATCGCGTCTGCGCAACCGCTTCAGGCAGGTTTCCTTGTGCGGCGCCTTCGCTTCCTTCGGCAGCTCGTTTGCCGTAGCCGTGGGCCTTCATGAGAGAAGTGACGGCATTTCTAAGATGCATGGGAACTGGAAGCGCCCCCGTTTTTTGTACTTCTTCGATAGCTGATCCAATTGCGTCGTAGCTCGCGCGACTCTTGGGAGCGATGGCCAAGTAGACGGCAGCTTGCCCTAGAGAAATACGTCCCTCGGGCATTCCAATAAAATCCACCGCCTGCTGAGCCGCAATGGCAACGCTCAGCGCACGCGGATCAGCATTGCCGATATCTTCAGAGGCGAACACCACCATTCGGCGCGCGATGAACAAGGGGTCCTCCCCTCCTTCAATCATTCGAGCCAGGTAGTAAACCGCAGCATCTGGGTCGGAGGCGCGCATGCTTTTGATAAAAGCTGAGACGACGTTGTGGTGCTCTTCGCCGGTTTTGTCATAGGGAATAGAGGCTCGGGGCTTGTCGAGTCCTGATGCCGAAGAGAGCAAGGCCTTGAGCTCTTCGATTCCAAGCTCGCGATCCTCGGTCTCGGCGGCGGCAGTGGCGATATTCTCTAGGGTCGTGAGCGCTCGCCTCGCATCGCCCTCGGAAATCGACGCGATCCAGCGTAGGGCTTCGGAAGAAAGCTTGAGCCAACCCCCAATGCCGCGGTCTGGATTCTGGACGGCGCGTTCAAGAATCCGACTCAGGTCATCCTCAGATAAGCGCTCTAATCGGACCACTCGGGCACGTGAGAGTAGAGCTTGATTGAGCTCAAACGAGGGGTTTTCGGTCGTAGCGCCAATCAAGGTGACGCTTCCATCCTCAACAAATGGAAGAAGGGCGTCTTGTTGCCCCTTATTGAGGCGATGGATCTCATCGACGAACAGGATCGTGCGGCGGCCTTGGAATTTTAGGAGCTGCCGGGCTTCTTCGGCCTTTTCACGCAGGTCTTTTGCCCCATGGGTAACAGCGCTCAAGGATTTAAACGCGGAGCGCGTTTTACGCGAGATGAGTTGGGCCAGGGTCGTTTTGCCGCATCCCGGTGGACCCCATAGAATGAGTGAAGGGACTCGGTCAGTCTCGATCCAGCGCCACAGAGGCGTTCCTTGGCCGAGGATTTTGGTCTGTCCAAAAAACTCAGACAGGTCGTCTGGTCGCATTCGATGTGCAAGCGGGCCCGAGCCAATGGCCTGTTGCTCGGGTGCTTGATGCTGAGAGAAAAGATCTTCCATTGAGCTAAAACCGGTACGCCTTTTGCTTTATGATGGGGCCAAAACTTGAGTTATGACTCATAGGTAAGGGGATAGTCCGTGTCAAGAAGCAGTGGCTCATCAAAGAAGGTTATCGGTTTCGTCATCAAGCACCATCACGCAGAGGCAGCCCAGTTGGGCGCCGAGCTGCTCAAGGAGCTTTTGGCCCAAGGCGTGACCGTACGAGTTGCCGATGAGAGCAAAGATTTTATCGCCAAAAACCCAGGCGTCGTTCCTACCCCGAAGGCTGAGCTTGTAGATGTATGCGATTGGATCGTCGTGCTCGGTGGCGACGGGACGTTCATCAGCGTCGCTAGGCTCATGAAGGAAAAAAGCGTTCCGGTTTTGGGCGTCAATCTGGGCCAGCTTGGATTTTTGACCGAGATCAAGCGCAGCGAAGCTTTGGAAACCATTCGCTCGATGCTCGAGGGTAAGCCCCAGAGCATCAGCCAAAGGGCTCTACTTGACGTGCGAGTGATGCGCGCCGGTAAGGCGATCTTTCAAGGGCCTGTAGTTAATGACGCCGTGATCTCAAAAGGCGCTATCGCGCGTATCATCGGGCTTGATGTGGCGGTGGACGGAAAATGGGCGCACTCCGTGCGCGCCGATGGGCTGATCGTCAGTACGCCTACCGGTTCGACGGCCTATTCCCTGGCAGCAGGAGGGCCGATCGTAGAGCCATCCGTTCCTGCTTTGATTCTCACGCCTATCTGCCCGCACAGCCTCACGCAACGGCCGCTTTTGATTCCCGATCGCTCCCAGATCTCGATTTGTCTTAAGGATCGCCCCGGCCAAGTGCTGCTGACGCTCGATGGCCAAGACGTGGTGGATCTCAAAGAAAACGACGTCGTCGAAGTCCGAAAATTCCAAAAGCACACCCTGCAGCTCGTCTCCTCGGGGCAGCGTGACTATTTTGGGCTTTTGCGCGAGAAGTTGAGCTTCGGAGGAAAGGCCTAGTTTATGTTGGAGCGCCTGACGATCAAGAATATCGCTGTGATTGAATCCGCTGAGATCGAGTTCAAAGGCGGACTCAATGTTCTTTCCGGTGAGACGGGGGCTGGTAAGTCCATCGTGCTTGCCGCTATTTCGCTTCTCTTGGGTGAGCGCTCCTCGGTGGATCTCATTCGCACCGGTACGGAAGAAGCTCTTGTTGAGGGCGTATTCGATCTGTCCCGTCTCCCGTGGGTCGCGGCTCGGCTGCAGGAATGTGGACTGCCAGCCTCCTCCTCCGACGATCGAGCGGAGCTTTTGATCAAGCGCACGGTGCATCGGGGCGGACGTCACCGAATCGCGATTAACGGCGAGACAGCGACCTTGAGCGCGCTTCAGCGCGTGAGCGAGGGGCTGATCGACCTGTGCAGTCAGCATGAGCATCAATCTTTGGTAAAGCCTGCGGTGCAACTCGATCTGTTAGATCGTTACGGCGGGCTTTTAGAATCGGTAGCCAAGTTCAGCGATCGTTTCGCGCAGTGGAAGTCCGTGGGTCGCGAGCTAGAGCAGTTGGAAGCCGCTTTGGCTGAGGCTGCAAAGCAACGCGATTTCTTGGCTTTTCAGATCCAAGAGATCGAAGCCGCGGAGTTGGTCGAAGGCGAAGAGCAGAAGCTTGCCCAAGAAAAGCAGCTGCTTCAAAGCGCGCGCGGGCGCGCTGAGGCCGCCCAAGCAGCGGTCTCGGCTATGGAATCCGAAGACGGCGGCGCGCTGCAATCCCTAAAGCTTGCGGTGCAACGACTGCGCCCCGTGATCGCAGTTGATCCCTCTTTGGCTCAGGTCGCCCAACGATTGGAAGCTTCGATCATCGAAGTCGAGGACGTGAGCCTGGCGCTGAACAAAGCGCTTGAGAGCATCGAGCTTGATCCCGTGCTGTTGGAAAAAGTCCAAGAGCGCCTTTCGCTTCTAGCGGATCTCAGGCGCAAGTATGGAGCATCGAGCGGCGAGATCCTGCGCACTTTAGAAGACCTGCGCTCTCGCTTGCACGCGGGCGAAGTAAGCGAAACGCGAAGCCAAGAGCTACGGGCCGAGCGCTCCCAGATCCAATCTGATCTTGAAGCGCAATCCAAGGTTCTCTCCAAAAAACGTCATGCGGTATCCAAAACCTTGGCCGAGTCCGTCACTGCGGAGCTGCGCGAACTCAATATGAGCGAAGCCCAGTTTGAAGCTCGCGTCGAGCCTTCTGCGGCTATGGGACCTTCGGGCTCAGACACGGTTCAGTTTGAAGTCAGGACCAACGCAGGCGGCGCTCTTTTGCCGCTGGGCCGCATCGCCTCAGGCGGCGAGCTCTCGCGGCTGCTGCTTTCGATCCGACGGGTGATCTCGGATCGTGGCGGCATTGGCGTGTACCTTTTTGACGAGATCGATGCGGGAATGGGTGGCCAAACGGCATTCCAAGTGGGCAAGAAGCTTTTGTCCGTCTCGCGAGACAATCAGGTGATCTGCATCACTCACCTTCCGCAGGTAGCCGCGTTTGCAGACCACCATTTGGTGGTGCGCAAGCAGCCCCTCAAAGGAAAGACAGTTACCCAAGTAGGTACTCTGAGCGCGGATGATCGGCGTGATGAGTTGGCTAGGATGCTCGGTGGGCCGGAGCTTACGGCTAAGAGCGTAGCCAACGCGTCTGAGCTTATGGGTCTCGCGCGCAAGAACTCAGCTCAACCCAAGGGCACGCGCTCAAAGCCCGCTTCGCCGGACCTCCAGCGCAAGTAGCTTCCGTGGGTTCTCGGAAATCCGATGTTCCAGTAGGCGCGTGATCCGGGTTTCTCGATTTTTTCGTCCAGATCGTGACAGTGCCCCATGACGACAAAGTTCGCACCTTGGTCCCAAAGCTCGCGCGCCGCGCGGTGGTAGTGAGCGCGAAGCTGGGAGAGCCGCTCCGCAGAAGGTAACCGAGGCGTGTGCCCAGCGCTCTTGCGGCTGGAGAACTCGCCAAAGCCCATGACCCAACGCTCGGGCCCCTGGGTCACGAACAACCTCATGGGAATGGACCGAAAGAAGGTGCGCAAGGCGCGGTACCCGTAATCCCCTGGATTGACCAGATCACCATGCGCGAAATGAAAGCTCTTACCCTCGCGCGAAAGCTCAGTGTGGGAGTCGTGGATGTGCACTCGATTTCCGGAGGGGTGGGGTGCGAAGGTTTTTTCCAAGAAAAAGTCGTGATTGCCTTGGACGTAATGGATCTCGACACCCTGAGACAAAAGCGTTTGTAGGGTCGCGTGGAATTCGGAGTAGCGAGTCTCAAAGGCTTTGAGATGCCCGACATACAAATCGAAGATATCGCCCAGCAGGATCAGCACATCGTCCTTAGCCCATTGCGCAGGCGAAAGGACTTTGAGCAAGCGCGCGTAAAGGGGGTCTTGGGCGTCGGAAATATGGAGATCCGAGATCGCTACGATCTGCATTGCCTAAGAGTTAGCTAATTTAGCACTTCTTGTCGAGGAGCCGACCTCGCGCCGCGCTTGCAGCCGCGAGCGTTTGGTCCCTAAGATCGATGAATTCGTCGGGCATCATCGCGCGGATGCGCTTTCCGAAGGAGTCCGTCAAGATGACGCGAAGGCCTGGGCCCTTGCCCTCCATCGAGGCATGGATCTTGGTTTTTATCCCGTCCGCACCAGTGATCTCCATAGGCTTTTTCTCGTAGTCCGCCACAGCGATCTTCAAGCGCTCGAGCGAAAGCTCGGCTTCAGCCAATTGGGCCGCCGCATCCAGGACGACTTCTTTCTTTTGCTCTTCTTTGCGTTGCTGATGAAGGTTCTCATAGGCGTTCTGGCCTGCTCCGCCTTCGCCTTCCTTGCGGTCCTGGACTTGATTCATGACATTTAGGGCAGTCGTAAGCCCGGCGATCTTCACGGCGTCTATTTCGGACTTCGGGTGGGAAAACTTTAAGGCGCCAGTATCGCACTGCGGCAATGCCTGAACTCGGTTGCCGTGCTAAGTTATTTCAAAGGCTCTTCTTTCGTGAACAAACGCTTTTCGCTCATCGATAAGTACGTCGCAGTCGAGGTGCTCAAGCCCTTTTTCGGCGCGATCATTCTCTTTTTGTTTTTGCTGCTCATGTTTCAGACCTTGCGGCTTGCTGATTTCGTGATCGTTCACCAAGTGCCCGGTCGTATCGTCCTTCAGCTTGCGGTGTTCCTGCTTGTCTCGATCTCGGCTTACACCTTTCCGATCGCTTACCTAGCCTCTGTCATCATCGCTTTTGGCAGGCTTTCGTCCGAATCCGAGCTCACGGCATTTCGCGCTTCGGGCATCAGCTATGTGAGACTCACTCGCCCTGCGTTGGCCGTCGCTGCGCTTTGTTCCATGATCTCATTGCTTGTTACGCAGGAGCTCGGGCCCCTGGGAGAGCGCTCTTTCAATGAGTTGTTGGCTAAGATGAGCCGTACTCAAGTGGCTAGCGCCTTGCGCGAGGGCGCATTCAATTCAGGCTTTTATGACCTCCTTCTTTTCGCGGAGAAAATCGATGCCGAGCGCGGACGCATGTCACGCGTCTTTATCTACGACGAGCGAGAGAAGAACTTCCCGCTCGTGGTTGTCGCACGCGATGGGGCGATTCAATCTCTGCTTTCGCAAACTTCTTTGGGTGGCCAGATTTTGTTGAAGCTCTTCAATGGGCACACCTACCAACTCGATCCGGTACAAAAGACCTCTCAGGTAGGAGCGTTTAGGGAGTACGAGCTCTTTCTCAAGATCGAGGAGGCCACCGGAATTCATATGAGCGAGCCTCGCGTCTTGCCCTTCGGGGAGCTCAGGGCCCACATCGCGGGAACGCCTAAGAACACTCCGCGGTACAACGATCTTCAGGCTGAATTTTGGAAGCGCATCGGTCTTTCGATTTCTCCCTTCGTGTTTTGTCTGTTAGGCATCGGTCTGGGCGTCGTGCGCACGCGAGCGGTGCAAAGCCGTGGCGTGATCCTGACTTTGGTCACGGTGGCGATCTACTGGCAGTCTCTTGTTTATGCCTCCTCGGCAGTGGTCGAGGGCAGATGGGGGGCCGCCATCGGAATGCAGTTTCCGAATGCCTTGGTGGCGATCGCTGCGATCTTCTTTTATCGGCGCGTGATCAAGTCCTAACGAGCAGCTTTGCGCATCTCAACGAGGATGCGCATGACCTCAGGGTCGATAGCGACACCGGCGGCAACTTTCGGCGTGCGTCCTAAAGCCTGCTCCGCAGCCATCTGATTGAGCTCCCAAACGTGGGGTCTGCAAAACCAAACATAGGTTCCCAGAGAGAAGGCTAGACCGCACAGGCAAAGAGCGCCCCAAGATTCAGAGGAGACCGCGAATCGACCGCGCAGGCGCTCAATCCCGGAGAGTAGTGGAAAGAAGCTCAGCGGAAGCAGCGGCAGCAACGTGTGAGCGGATGGTTCTTTGATCGAAACGACGAACAAAACCATCGTGGCAAACGGAGCGGCCCAGATCAATCGATCCCAGCGGCTCCTGAGATCTGTTCCCTGCAGTTTGAGGCGACTGCGGATCAGCCTCGGACTGAGATAGAAGAAAAGGCCCCATGCCATCGTCGCGAGGCTCATGCCTAAAACCAGGACAAACAGCGCCTGAAACACGGGGTAGCCTGCCATCTTCTCGAGCGCTCCGCCAAAGCCGCGGGGTCCGCCGATGAAGCGCGTCGTTTCGGCAGTAGGAAAAGACAGAAACCGAAACGCGATTTTATAAAGGTCCTGAAAGTGGACCGCATCAAAGTGCATGTTCTTTGAGATGAGATCAAAGAGGCTGCTGGATTTAAGCGTAGTTTTTGGCATGCGCGAAACCAGCAGGCTAGGAAGCAAGGTCAGGCCCGAGAGAGCGCCGCCCGCAAGCAAGCCCGTGAGTGATTTTGCGCCAGGCCGTGGCACGGTTTTGAGTCCCACTGCAAGCGCGCTAAAAATCACGAGCAAGACGAAGCTTAGGTTGAATTGAAACGCGAAGACCCAGGATGCCGCTACCACAGCCCAAAGGCGAGCGGATTGCCAAGTGTCCTGCTTGAGCTGGCTGAGGCGAAAGAGAGCGAAATAACAGGCCGCCGACGCGGGAACCAGATACGCCGGGTTGATGAAGCCAGTATAAACATAGGTCCATGGAGCGAAAAAGATCGTCGCTCCGATCAGCAGAGCTGGAATCTTAGGAAAGAGCTCGACATAGATTCGCCACACCAAGATCCAAGCGATCCAGTTGGCGAGCGCCGCCACCCAAACGCTTCCGAGCGGATTTCCGCCCGCAAGCAGGGCGGGAAGGCCGAAAAGAATATCCTGCATCATTCCCGGCAAAACGGTGTCGGAGTAAACCACTCGCGCGCCATGGAAGGCGGGCATCCGGTTCTTTACAAACTCCAGCGCCTGAGCGAGTAGGGCTCGCTCGTCCTCGCCAATTGCCGTGAGAGGGGCGAACGCGAGCTTTAAGATCCCCGCACCAGAGACGAGCGCGAGGGTTGATTTTCTGATCTTCATGGTGATCTCCAGCTGAGGCCTGCTCGGTCCATCGGCGGGCAAGCGCTCCAATACTTGTCAGGCACGGACTTGCGATAGAACCCTTTAAAGGCTGGTGCCAGGACCTTGTCGCGATAGGATGCAAACCGAAAAGTAAGACAGCGCTCCGTGATCGTATCGTTTGTAAGAGAGCGATTTGAAATGCTCTCGCAACCATTCAGGAGCGTCGGCATACTGCCAGAAAATCACAAAGTTCCGGCCTTCCCATTCGCTCCAGCGCGCCACGAAATCCGTTTGCCTTCCGAAGTCCGAACCGCCTCCGAATACAAAGACGTCCTTACCCAACGAATGGCCGATGAGAGCGGCCTGCGAATAGGCATCAGCTCCCAAAAGGTCGTTTGGGCCTGAGATGTTTTGGCGCATGTCTTGCGCGATGTCGCTGATTCCGAGCGTTTGATTGAGGCCCTTGTAAAAGGGTCGCCCCTTCCAGGTTTCCGTCGGTTGGGCGATGAGTAAAGCCGCTGCGATTGTGTTGAGCCCAAGCCACGCGGCGGAGCTCTTGAGCAAAAATGAAGTCTGTTTGCTCGTTACTCGGTGAGCGACCCACACATAGGAGAACGGAATGAAGGCAGAGACGAAGTGCATTCCGATTCCGAACTTAAATGAAAGCACGAAGAACGCGGCGATAGGAGCTGCCCACATCAATACGAGCGCTAAGCGTCTCGAGTCGCGATTAAGAGGCTCATGAGATTTTTTTAGTCCCCAGAAAAAAATTCCGGGAGTGAGCAAATAAAGCTGCTGGCCCAAGAACAAGGCCACGTGCCAGATCTGAAAATGCTCCTGGTCGTTGCGGACATAGACGTTGAACACGACATTGGCCCAGCAGTTGCCGGTGTTCCAAAGCACGTGAATCAAAGGCCCCGCTGCGCCCAAGCCTAGGAGCCAGGCGAGTCCGATCAAGCCCTTGTGGCGCTCCTTTGGCTGAGAGAGCGCCACGGCGCTAACCAGAGCAGGCACTAACAACACCGCGAAGTACTTAGATAGAAACCCTAGCGCAAGCGTCAGGCCTGAGAGCGCAAATAATCCGTGAGAGCGATAGGTGTTGCGCTCATCCCACGCTGAGACGAATGCCCAAACGCAAAAAGCCACGCAAAGGATGAGCGGGGTATCCGTAGTGATCGCAGGCAAGAAAACCGAAAGCGGGCTCATCAAGAAAAGAATCGCTGCGAGATCCGCGCGCTTGGCATCCCAATACCGGGCTACGAGGGATCGCAAAACGAGCGCAACAAGCGCCGGCAAAAGCACCGAGGGCAGTCTCACCCAAGCCTTTGCTTCCGAAATCTGTAGGAAGGGCCAGAGCAGCCAAGCAATCGCAGGAGGTTGGTCGTAATAGCCTAAGGCCGGATGCCTTGCCCAAAAAACATAGTAGGCTTCGTCGCCCGTAAGCGGCAGGACAGCTGCGATGACTAAGCGAACGAGAATGGAGAGAGCCAGAGCGATTCCAAACGCGTGCTTGCGCACTCCCCAGGCGCTCGTCACGGGCTACTTAAAGATCTTTCGGAAGAGGTCTGAGAAAAACCGGTGAAACGCCGAGTTGAGCTGGCTTTGAAAAGCGCTTGAGGCGTTGCTTCCGATGTCCTGAGCTATTTTCCCGACTACGCCGGGCTGTTTGGGTTGCTCGGCTTTGGTGGTTACTGAGACACCGCAAGCACTGCAAAAGTTATTTTGATCCGAGATTTTATTTCCGCATTTTGGACAAAACATAGGGTTGTTCCCAGAGTGTCATTTTGTGGGGGTTTCATCAACAGGAAGGCGGGCAATAAAAAACCCCCGGGAGCTCGGCACTCCCGGGGGTGGGCTTAAGAATGGGCGCGTGGGACTCACGCGCCCATTCGGGCGCACTTTTTAGCTCTTAGCTTAGAGCAGCTTGAGAGCCTGCATCGGAGCCGAGTTAGCTTGAGCCAACACTGCGATACCTGCAGATTGCAGGATGTTCGCGCGGGTGAGCTCAGACGTTTCGGTTGCGATGTCAGCATCAGCGATGCGGGAACGAGCTTGAGACAAGTTCTCCTTCATGACGCTGATGTTGTTCACAGTCGATTGCATCTTGTTCTGCACGGCTCCCAAGCGGGCGCGAGCAGCCAAGACCTTAGACAGACCTTCGTCGACCTTCTCAAGCGAGTCGCGGGCAGTGTCGATGGTGTCCATCGCGATGCCGCTAACGCCCAAGGAGTCGGCGCGAACGTCGTTCTCGTTGGTGTCGAAGTAGATGCGGTCTTCTTCCTTCGCCGACGTACCGACTTGGAATTCCAAGCGTCCTTTGGAAGCTTGGCCGTTCAAGAGAGGCGTGCCGTTGAAGTTAGTCGAGCTCGCGATACGATCCACTTCAGCGATGAGGGAACGTGCTTCCTGATGGAGGAATTGGCGTTCTTTGTCGCCGATGGTGTCGCTGGCGCCTTGGATGGCCAACTCACGCATGCGGATCATGATGTTGCTGATTTCGGTCATGCCGCCTTCTGCAACCTGTGCGAACGAGATACCGTCGGAGGCGTTGCGTTCAGCTTGCCCCAACGAGCGGATCTGCGCGCGCAGATTTTCAGAGATCGAAAGACCTGCAGCGTCGTCGCCGGCTTGCGTGATGCGTTGGCCGGAAGACAGGCGTTGATAGATCTTTTTCAGACCGTCAGTCGTGTTACCTAGCGCACGATTCGTGGCAATAGCTGCCATGTTCGTGTTGATTCTTAAGCCCATAAGAAATTCTCCTTTTCATGGGCCGAAGCATGCCGCGGCGCGTCATTGACGTGCCGAAGCTTTCCTCGGGTTAAGCACCCTGAATTTTTTTGAACGCACGTGCGCAAACACGCGAGCTCGCAAAAGCTCAGAAGGCCGAGTTGGTTTTAACGTCTGAGGAAGGTTGAGAGTTCAGTTCAGCATCGCACTAGTGGTGGGTCCAGCAGTGCTGACGCCCGGTTCAACCGGCTCCGGGCTAGAGGTCCTACAGTCTGACCGCTGAGAGTGACAGCAAGGCACATTCAGCAGACGTTTTATGTCTTCAGGAGGCCAATCCCCCTGCTGACAATACTCATATCGGTGTGGCGCGTTAGATATTAAAGGAGGGGAGGTTTTCTTAACAAAACGGCCTAAGTACGCAAAAAAGGGAGGGATCCCTTCATTTAAGAAGAAATCCCTCCCCTGGTGATTGAGAGAATGTCGGTCTCTTAGCCTAAGAGCTTCAGAGCCATCATGCTGTTGTTGTTGGCTTGACTGAGGACCGAAACACCTGCCTGAGTGAGGATGTTGAATTTCGTCAACTCCGCAGTCTCTTGGGCCATATCCACGTCGCGGATACGGCTCTTGGCTTGGCTCAAGTTCTCGTCATAGATGTTCAAGTTGTTGATTGTAGAGCCCAGGCGGTTTTGCATAGCGCCCAGTTCTGCTCTGTTTTCAACCAACTTGTTGATCGCGCCGTCAACCATCTCAAGTGAGCTCTGAGAGGACTCTTTCGTGCCCAAGGTTAGTCCGTCTACGCCCAGGGCGCTCAGAGTGACGTTCAGCTTCGAAGGATCGAAAGTAATTCGGTCCATCTCAGGATCGTTCTTCTGGCCGACTTGGATGTCCAGGGCTTGGCCTTGACCGTCGAGAAGTTTCTTGCCGTTGAATTCGGTAGAGCCCGCGATGCGGTTCACTTCCGTCTTCAATTGGCCAACTTCTTTTTCGATGTAGCCGCGTTCCGTGTCGCCGATCGTGTCCGAAGCCGATTGGATGGCCAATTCTCGGAAACGAATCAGGATGTTGCTGATTTCGTTCGTGCCACCTTCAGCTACTTGCACCATCGAGATACCGTCAGACGCGTTGCGCACGTCTTGGCGGATCGAACGGATTTGAGCGCGCATTTTTTCGGAAATACCCAACCCTGCAGCGTCGTCAGCGGATTTATTGATGCGTGATCCGCTGGCTACGTGCTCGAGGGATTCCTTCTGTGCGGCGTTATTCAATCCCAACTGACGTTGAGCGACTAACGACTGAATATTAGTACTAATTCGCAGTCCCATTACCTACCTCCTCGTTACACGTTCCCCCCGGGTCGGATTGGCGCCTGTCACTCGGTCTCGGGACATGAGACGAGATACAATGCCGCACCGTCCTAAAAAGGACCGTGATGCTGTCTAAGAATGAACAGGAATATGCTGTACCCCTGCTCCGGACCCTTCCCCTGAAGACCCATTCCCCTGAGGCTTGATCCGTTTCATATACCATTTCGGTCGGATATTGTTTTACTTTAGACAAAATCAGTCAGGTAATTTTACCGAATTGGGTGATGATGATGTGTTGCGTTAGTTAATCAATATCACTGAGAAATGAGTTCTGCCGCTTCGTAGGGAGTGAGTTCGCGGCTCATGAGTCGATCTAACACTTCTTTTCCCGAGTTAGTAAGGAAGGCCCGGGCGATCGAATGGTTGAGTTTTTCTATCAATATATCTGCGACTTCTTCTTGGATAAAAAGACGAGCGCGCTCTTCTCTCTCGCCGCTTCGCGTTAGATGGGTCTGGTGGTCGGTGATGGCTTGCAGCAGTTCTTCTACGCCTTTGTCTTGAAGGGCCTCGGTCTTAATCACCGGATTCTGCCACGCTCCTTCGACGGGATGCTCCATTCCGACCATCGTGATGAGCTCGCGCACGAGTTGATCGGCCTGAGGTCGGTCGCTTTTGTTCACGGCGAAAACATCGGCGATCTCCATGAGGCCAGCCTTCATGACTTGAATGGCGTCCCCACTCTCAGGCACCAAGATCACGATCACCGTCTGCACGACCTTTAAAACATCGAGCTCCGTTTGGCCTACGCCCGCGGTTTCGACGAGGATCACGTCAAAACCAGCGGCATCCAGCGTCAGGACGACTTCCTTGGTTGCCAGGGACAATCCACCGTGTTTTCCGCGAGTTCCGAGCGAGCGGATGAAAACACCTTCGTCGCTGGCGTGCTCCTGCATTCGGATGCGATCGCCTAGGATCGCCCCACCTGAAAAAGGACTCGAAGGGTCGACTGCGACGACGGCGACTTTTTTTCCCTGACCGCGCAGGAGCTTTACGAGCCTATCGACGGTCGTGGACTTGCCGGCGCCTGGAGGGCCGGTGATGCCCCAGACTTGGGCACGGCCCGTGCGCGGGTAGACCTTTGCCATGATCTCGTGCGTGTCGGCGGAGCGGTTTTCAATGCGCGAGATCAGGCGAGCGAGCGCAAGTCGGCTGCCCTTGAGCATCGCGTCGACGCCCAGTTCCTGCTGTCCTTCGGATTGAGGTGGGATTTTCTTGCCCATTTCTACAAGGGTTTTCCCACATGCGTTTTCAAGTTTCGAGGTAAAAAACGCGAAAAGCAGGGTGAGCGCTTCCCGCTCCCGAAAGAGAGGGCATCACCCACGTGAATTCTCTGTTAGAAATTTTCAATGATCCCGCAGCAACCGCTCTGATCCTGCTTACGGCCATTCCGCCTGTGGGCATCCTGCTTTTCGCAGACTACGAAGAGAGGCATCTCAAGCGCCTGCTTTTGATGCAAAAGCTTCAGCAACCGCAAATCGCGATACTGGAGCTCCAAAAGATCCGTCTTCTTGCGCTCATGGCTCAGGTGTTTCAAGTCGTGCTGATTTTCGGGAGCCCGCTAACGCGCACTCGCTTTCCGGTGGTCTTAAATGGAGCGTCGCTGCTTGCTGTTCTCATTCAAGCCGTCACTCAGATCCGCTTGGAGCTTTGGATTCACGCACGAGCGCAAAAAAATGCGCAGACCTCCGTTGACCTCGGAATGGGCAAGCCCTCTGAGCTGCTCTCGCGCGTAGCTCGCGGTGGCGGTGCGATCGCGCTGGGGTGCATCCTTTATTTTGCAAGCGTGTTGCTGGCGCTTCGTGTGGGCCTTGGAATCCCCAGACTATTAGGCGTCACCGACGGCAGTCCTTGGGTGATGGCGGCAGCCTTTGTGGGCGGCTGGTCCGGAATCTTGTTGGGGCTCGTCGTGAATTTTTCGATGGCTCAAGCGTATTTGCGTTGGATCTTCTCGCCGCGCGCGGTGCGCGAGGGAGTAGTGGCCCAAAGCGCGCTGGATGTCTTTGGGCGCGCGGGCTTGGCTCAGCCTCGAGTGTTTGTATTCGAAAAAATGGGAGGCGCGCCGTTCACCGCGTTGGTGACCACGGTGCCTTTTTTCCAAAAGAGGTTTAGGCCCGCGGTGTTCATCTCGCAGCGCCTAGCCACGCAGCTGACTCCCGAGGAGCTTCACGCAGTGATCTGCCACGAAGCTGCGCACCTTCAGCGTCGTCATCTCAATCGCCGATTGGGCTATGCATTGGCGTGGATCTTCGGAGCCACGGCCGTATCGAGCGCCCTGCTGGTGATCTCGGTTTTGGTCCAACGTGCTTCGGGCATGGCGCCTAGCGCCCTGCTTCCGGGCGTGCTGCTTGGAGTGCTTGCGTTCGTGCTCACGTTTCGCGCTTTGGGAATGCAAAGCCAAAAGCAGGAGCGAGAGGCCGACGAGGTGGCGCTTGCGAATTTAGGTGCGGATCCCGAGGCGCTTGCACAGGCCATCGTGAAGGTGAATCTGCTTCAGCGAGGAGAGGAAGCCGGTCGCAGGCCTTCGCCCGCTCTTTTTGCGACTCATCCGGTGATCTCCGAGCGCCTGGCCTGGATCCGTGCTTGGGAGGAAAAACAACGGGGAATGGGCTCTACTGACTCGACGAGCCAGGCGGCTTAAAGATCGTTTTTTGAGCAGCCTTGAGCGCCTGCTTGAGCAGGAACTCCTTGCAGTGCTTCAAGGCCGCGGTGGGGCTTGAGTAAATAAACCAGCGATCCACATTCGGGTTCGCAGGGTCGATCACTTCGAATGTCCTAGCGAGATACTTCCAGTTCTCGATCCCTTCTTTGCGCTCCATGATCTTGCTCGCAAGCATCAGACTCTTGGGAGTGGCGACTTCTTTAAACTCCCTGAGCAGAGCCGCGGTTTGCGCATCGCTTAAGAAATGGTTGCTGTCCCAAACGTTGCTGATGTCCAGAACCGACAAGGGGGTTTCGGGGTCCGTGCCGTTGCGAATAGCTTGGACGAGCTCTCGCACCCGATCTCTACCGCGCAAATCCAAGAGGTGGGATTCTATCCTTCGGGCCTTGGCCATCGCGTGAAGTTTGGCAAAAAGCTTGTCCTCCCACAGGTAGTTGGCCCCATCGAAGTTGGATCCCGCCGCGGGTTTTGCGATGAATCCGCCAAACTCGTTTTTATGTCCCGATCCGTTGACGTGCCGCACTCGCTGGTTCCACCACTTCCAGATCGTGTCGCTCGTGAGTAGGTCGCGCATCGGATCTTTGTAGAGCAATCCTTGCGCAGCTTTTTTCCATTCCTCGAATGAGGCCTCAAGCCTCAGGTGCACGTAAGACTCTCGGTCCTTGGCTGCCGCCAGCAAGGCAGCGTTCACTCGGTTGAAACGTACGATCACGGGATCTTTATCCAGAGCGATGAGCCGAGATGCGTTGGAGAGCGACGCGTGGATGAAGCTACGCTCCGATCCGATGGAGACGTAGGCTCCTGCGGTGCTTTCTTGAAGCAATGGAATCGCGTCTTGGGGTCTCAGTTCATTGGGCTCAAGGAAAACTCCACCTTCGCGCATCACCGGAAACACGGGCTCCGGGATATCGCGCTCGCGCAACAGCTGGGCCTGAGCCAGCTGAGCGGTCAGTGCGATCCAAAGCGCGAATTGAAGCCTAAACCAAGGCACACCCATTCAGTGTCTTTTCGGAGTTTAGGATGTTGAGCTGAAAGGAATCACTTCGTGACGCTGCACGAAAACTCGGAGTCTGATCCAACGATATTCAGCGGATCCATTGCGTTTGCGAGGTCCTCGACCTGTTTTTGAGTGAGAACTACGTCTTTGGGGATGAAGCCCATCTTAGCCATTTGATCTCGATCCACTTCGACGAAACGCTTGAAGTTTCCCGTGGTCGCATCGCGTCTGAGCATGGCGCGCGAAAGCACGCTGCGGCACGCGATCTGCTCAAGTGCGTCGTCTTTGAACGACATCTCGCAGGGGCCTGGTGCGTAGACTTTCTTATTCGTGCTCGTGGTCTCGCCATTGAAGCTCAGTCCTAAGACCTTGAAGGTTTTGCGCTCTGGTTTGGTGACCTCGTTGACCTCGAGTTCGTACTTATCCGGTGGAGCAAAGGTAAACGTCAGAGTCTTGGTGGCCGCGGCGCCTTTAGGCCCTACCTGGGTGCAGATGACCTTGGAGGGGGTGCGCTTGGTGAGCTTAGCCCGAGGGGTTCCGCTGAGGACCAGCTCACTCCATTGGC
>JBGAWT010000045.1:0-16821 GCA_044227445.1 Bdellovibrionia bacterium
CGATTAAGACTGCGCTTCCCTACGCCATTGAAGTGGAGTTCGAGAAGCTCGATCATGAGCCAAGGCCAAAGGTTTTGGGCGAAACCACAGAGCGTTTTTTTCAGCGCCCTTTCATCCGCCTGCACATCAATTATCTGCAAGCCATTCTCAACGGCCCAGGCAAGCAGTTCTTCATCGGCGAGAGCCGACACGGAACGACCTATAAGATGATGGTTGGCGTGCTTTTGCACGAAGTCGCTCATTTCTACGATTCCGAAGCGCCCCAGCCCGAAGAGTATTTCAGGCTCTCGCGCCTTTGCTTGGACTCCAATGACCAACGCATACGGGTCAAAGCCTGCCGCGAAGCCGGGCCCCTCAAGCGCGCCGTCTCCTCACGCCGCGAATTCATTGGCGCCGCTGGATACGCCAACGGAACGATCTTCGGCGATGACATCGACTCCCGCAACCACCTGGGTGTGCGATCGGTCGATGCGTATGAGTTCGAAGGGGTGGGCGAAGCCTACGCCAAGAACTTCGAGTACTTCATCTTGGATCCGACGTTCGCCTGCCGAAAGCCACTGCTCTATTCCTACTTTCGCCAACACTTCAGGCACGTCCCGTTTGCCGACACCACTTGCAAAATGACGACGGAGGCTTTCGCCGAGACGCCTTTGAGTTTCCTGCAAGCCGACGGCGCAGGCGGCCGATCCAAAGTCGACTTGGACCCCTCGCGCATATACGAAATCCATTTGCTTAACGCGGGCGTTGGCTCAGCGATCATGAGCCGATGGGGACACTCGATGATTCGAGTGATCACCTGCGCCCCTCATCGCGCGCAACCGGGGCCGGAGTGCTTACAAGACATCCCGTTTCACGTGGTGCTGAGCTTTAGAGCCAATGTTGATGACATGGTCATCGACAATTGGAAGGGCCTCACCGGAGGGTATCCCTCGCAGCTTTTCGTCCTACCGATGATCGACGTGATCAACGAGTACACGAAGCTTGAGCTGAGGGACATGGAGAGCATCCCGCTGAGGCTCAACGACACCGAAAAGCGACTGCTCATCGCAAGCGCGCTGGAGCACCACTGGCAGTACCGCGGGAAATACGGATTTCTGAACGTCAATTGCGCCACTGAGTCTTACTGGATGCTGCGCTCGGCGCTTCGGGACCCCAGGTTCTCAGCGACCGCCGTGCCCATGACCCCAGGGGGATTGAAGACGACGCTTCACAAATCAGGAAGGCTCGAAACGGTCCGAACTACCAAGTTCGCTTCGATCGAACCGACGCTCGAAAAGTCGTTTGCCTACTTAGAAAACCTCGGAGGCTGGAAGCACAAAAACCTAGACGCCTTCGTAGCGCTCCCCCCCCAAACGCACGCGGAGTTTTTTGACACGCTTAGGGCTCAACACCCAGAGGCGAAGATCAAGATCGCGGCTAACTTCTATGTCCTAGGTTCCCATGCTCAGCGGCGCGCCGCTCGCGGCCTCATGATGGCTTTGATGAAGGCGCTCGAATCCCATGGTGGTTGGACGGAGCTTGCTAAGTCCTATCCAGGAATCAGCGCAGCAGTTGATCCGAAGGAGATCGCCGGTAGAGCGCCCTGGGCGTCGCTCCCTCAATCCTCGTATGGCATTCCGCTGGCTAGCGAGCTTGCGGCCCTACCGCCGGCTGAGGCGCCTAAAACGGAAATGATCATGAAAGAGGCCGAAGCCTTCTTCAAGGACCTGGCCATCGAAAAGGAATTGGGTATTTTCAAATCCAGCATCGAAAATCTAACGAAGTATCTGGGAGTTCTTGGGGGAAGGCAGAAATGAACTTAAAGAAAACCGTCGTAATGGCAATCGCGTTGATCTCAGTCCTACAACCCGCCTTGTCGCGTGCTGACGAAGCCACCGATCGCGCGGTTGATCGCACCGTGCAGAATTCATCCCAAGCCACTGCCGCCACGATCTATCTTGGCATTACCTACACCTTGCTTGCCGCAGCCGGACTCGGCGCGCTGGGCGTGGCTGTTGGAGGCACAGCCTACGGGGTTGCTATCACTGTCGGAGCGACTCCCGGAGTCGCCACCGCGGCGGCTATTGGCGTTGGGGCTGCGGTCGCAGGCGGCGGAACGGTCACGATCTTGCTTTCGAGCGGATCTCGCCAAGCAGGAGTTGTCGCGCTTAGGGAAGACTCGGCCGCGTACCTGGCAAGTGACGGCGAGGATACGAGCGAGTTGCTCAAGATGACCTTGGCCTCGCTCAGAGCCGATATGAATTCGCAGGAAAAGCTCAGCTCCATCAGCCCCTCGATCTCCGATGAACAGATGGTCAAAGCCATCATCGCGGCGCTCTGATCGCTCAAAGGAAGTTTATGAAACAAGCCTCTCTGCTTTTGATCTTGGTGTTGTTGCTCCCTCCGTCTTCTTACGCCGATGATGATCTGCGCGATGACGATACTCGCGGGCCGAATGCGATCAGTTCACCTAAGACTTATGCGGGATTTCTGACGTTCACCTTCGTGGGATTTGCCCTGATGGGAACCGGTGTTGCGGCAACCGGTGTCGGAGCCGGGGCTGCGGCCTATGGCATCGCGATTTCGGTCGGAGCCTCTGAGGGCGTCGCCACGGGAACCGGCGTAGGCGTCGGAGCTGCGGTTGCAGGCGGCATGGCCACTTTCGTTTTTGGCGTAAAGGGTAAAACGCGCCACGTCGTGCTCGCTGCCCTCAAAGAAGACGCCGCAGCCTATTTGGCCTCTGAGGACCAAAGCGCAACACTTCTACTTAAATCCGCTTTCGCAGCGTTTCGATCCGAAGTAGATTCACGGGAAGAACTCAAGGCGTTTGGCGCAGGCGTTCTGGATCGCGACATCGCGATCGGCCTGCTCGACGCGACCTGAGCTTCTTGAGGGGGAATCATGAAGGGTAAAGTCCTTGCGGCGAGCTTGCTCGCGGCTTCGCTGTCGTTTTCGTCCATCGCTCATGCTGAGGGAGGTCCCCTCATCACATCCCGGCCAAATTATTACGGAGATGTCCTATCCGTAACGTTCTTAGGCTTTACTGCGACCGGTCTAGGTATCGGCCTCACCGGAGTAGGCGCGGGAGCTGCGGCTTACGGCATCGCCATCACAGCCGGTGCAACCGAGGGCGTGGCTACTACAGCGGGCTTGGCCGCTGGTGCAGTAGTCGCCGGAGCAGTCGCTACCTATATTTTTGCCACTCCAGCTCAGAGCCGAAGCGAGGTGGTCGCGCAGCTCAAAGAGGACGCCGCTATTTACTTAGCCAGCGACGGCGAGATGGCAAGCCAATTGATCGGCTCGGTGTTCAAGGGCCTTCGTGAGGATTACAAAGCTAAGAATGGAACGGAACTGGGTACGAAAATTACTGATGCCCAGATCGCTCAGGCAGTACTCGAGGCAAGCTAGTTTTGGCCTAAGTATTTTTTGACCTGCTCTAAGGCCTTCGCCTCAGTATCAATAACGGCGCTCTTGCCTGTCTTTTTGTTTCGAACGATCAAAGCGGTCTTCTTGGGGATGAGTACCACCAATTGATTGATTTCGATCCGGTCTACACCCCAAGCGTTCATTTTGGCCATCAGCTCGGATTTACCCAAGAGAGTGAGAGCTGTTGATGTCGAGACACCCTCCAAACTCAACGTCCTGCCTTTGGTGACCTCTGGCTTTCCCCAAGCGCTCGTCTCTCGCCACAGAGCTTCTTGACTGACTGAACCGACCTCAGTCTGAGTCTTGTGCTTCAAAAACTCGATCTCTTTGGGACTTGGAGAGCGTTTTTCAGAAAACGCATTGTCCAAAAACTCGGTGAGCATACCATCGATGGGGGTCTGATCCTTCAAGTACTCAAGAATCAGTCTTTGCTCAAAAGCCAATTTGCCTTCGATGGTTTTTTGGGCGTTGAGTTGGTTCTGTAGAAGCTCTTGAAGCTCTCGTCCCGTCTTAGGCTCGTTGCTCCAGACCTTCAGCTGTGGATCATACCCATATCGATGGGCCTCCAGCAGCTTGACCAATCTTTCGACCTCAATGGGGACATCAAATCCGTCTAAGACCCCAGGTGGAGTCTTGTCCTTATCCGCCCAGGCCTCCCAATCCGTGTCCCTACCCCCCATCTCCTTGCCCGAAGGTTGCTGCGAAAGCGCTCCGAGCACATCGCCCCAGTTGAGTTTAGTATCGAGGGGTGCTCGCCCATCGAAAGCAACCCAGCCCAACTGATTGGCAAGCGAGAGAGCGCCAATGACCTTGTGATCCAGCGCAGCCATCGCTTCGGCTTTCTCCGATGAAAGCTTGGGGTCAAGTACCCAGTAGTCCTGATCCACCGCCGAAACATCGACCTTGTAACCCAAAGACTTGAGAATCCGCGGCGCTAGAAACTCCATAGAGTCGTACCTGCCCACGATGATCCCATTGAGATCGCCCACCCCCAAAGCAGCCAACTTCTGCAGGGAGTACCGATGCAGAGCCACGGCGATAAAGTTGTCGAGGGTGATGGGGCTGTAAGAATCTGCCAAGAACGAAATGGGTTCAATCGGACTCTTATACTCGTTGTGAACCGAATACGAATACGTCCGGATCGTTTGCTGCTTGCCAAACAACTCAAACGAGATGCTCGAGGATCTCCAAGACTTCGCGAGTTGGGAGAACTTCCCTGACTCGATCCGGCCTAGCAGTTCCTGGATGAGCGAAAGATTCGTAAACTCGTAGTAGCGGTTATCCTTCTTATGAGGCGCATTCCTGTACTCATGATCGGACGTGACTTTTTTTGCGATCGTCTCGACCACACCGAGCGACGCAAGTGCCTTTTTGCGCTCGCTCTCAGGCCCTAGGGCATCCGGCTCACGTGCCAAAAGCTTTAAGAGCTCATCCACCATCCCAAATGCTTTGGGTCGATAATATTTGTTGAGCGCAAGGTACTTGACGCCCAGGTGTACAAGCAGCGGCGCACGCACCTTAGAGGGAATATCTTTGGTAAGAGCTTGCTCAAGTTCTTTGAGGCCTCTCTCCGGGTCGACCAGAAGATCCGACGCGCCCAAGAGACGCTTACAGTCCTCAACTACGGCCTTGTCATAGGACTTAAATAGCTGAGATAGAAATCCAGCCTGAGCAGTCAGTGAGCTAATTAAAAAAGACAGAACCAAGGCGGCTCGCATGAGCTAACGCCATCGCGACCCAAGAACTCGGTCCCCTGCTGGGCAGGGGCAACCAGCGAATTCAGGACCGCTTCTTCGGTGCACTCAACGGCGGCCTCGTAAAACGCATTGAGCTGGGACTCAGGGATCTCGCGAGCGCTTCGGGAGGCGCGGCCCCGCGGAACACCCAGCGCAGTCGAGAATCCAATGACCCCCTCCCCACTCCCACGGCCTGCAAACGATCCCGCGCGAGCAAAGCCCATCCCGACGCGTACGCAAAGCGCCTTGAGCTCCTCGCTTCGGATAGGGGCATCGGTAGCCAGCACCGCGATCACGCTTCGCTCAGTCTTGCGGGCGCGCACAGAGCCAGCCTCAAGCTTTCGGCCCACCGGATGCCCCGCGGCCCTAAGATGACGCCTAAAACCGAAGTTCGCGTTCAAAAGCACGCCTAAGCGGTACCCATGAACGATGCGGGAGGCGGTTCCGATACCGGCCTTGTAATCAAAGCTCACCATTCCGGTGCCGGCTCCCACTGAGCCCTCGAGAACGCCGGGTTTTTTGGTGCGAGATCGCCGCTCGGCTTGCTCAAGGGCTTTGAGCACATGTGCGCGCGTCAGAGGCCGCTCCCACGAGCGATTGAGCATGCTGTCATCGCACTCTCCCACCACCGGAAGAATGACGTCCTGGCGCGAGCCTATGCCCCAACGACGCTTGATCGCGTGATCGATCACTGCCTCGTACGCCGTGCCGATGCTCAGCGAGCTTGTTAAAACAATCGGCGTCTCAATGAGCCCCCACTCCATGACTTGAGCAAGACCTGTGATCTCGCCCGCTCCGTGCAGAAAGTAACCTTGGGCTCTGGGCCTGAAATCAAAAACTGTAGGATGCGGCCAGATAACCGTCGCACCCGTGCAGTAGCCGCGCCCCGGGCTATTGATCGTGACGTGAGTTACGCCCACGCCGCGCACGTCTTCGATCGAGTTGGAACGGCCTACAGGAAAACGCGAAGCGGCTTTAAGCGCATCGGGCCAAAGATCGCGCGCGCGTTTTGGGCTCATGGACTCATCAAGTAAGGAATGACCACCTGATCGGCAGTGTAATCCATATACTCACTCGACCGAAGAACCCCTACGATCTCCATGAGCTTGCCATAGGCCTCTGGGTTGGAATCGGGATTCAGAAAGTCGCCTGCCTTTCCGATCGTTCCGTATTTACGATCGAAAAGTCTTTTGAACGTCGGCTCGTCATACAAGATGCGTTGGACATAAAACTGGCCTACCGGATTTCCCATGCCACGCCTGACGCCATCGAACGAGCCAAAGGCGCTATCGTAGGCGAAATTAAAGCTCGGCAACGTCGCGCCCGATGCCTTGATCTTGAGGTACTGCTGAATGAGCTCCGGTTTATCGCTTGAGGCAGGTTGCGACTTCTTGGAAATGGCGTCGCGATCCTTGCGCAAGATCTCAATGACCGCAGGCAGATCTGAATCAGGAAGTGCCTTAAGAAGCTCGATCATTTGCTCGCGGTTAGCCGTGAGGGTGATGACCGAAGGAGTCGAGGGATTGGAGCTTAAGCTTCGCATCTTAGCGACTACTCCGGGGCTCAGCTTAGAAAGACTCTCCCAAATCCGGTTGAGCTCATCCAGGCTCTTTACATCCATGAATCCAAACAAGAACAAAGGCTGCCGATCTTCAGACATGAGTTCAAAAGCTTCCAAATGAGGGCCGCTCATGAACTTCGTATAAGACCGAGAAGACTTGCTTGACCCGACCTTAATAGTCGTCGGAGGTGCGATCTTCGCCAAATACTCGGCCTTGGTCATCGCATAGTAGTTTTGCTGGTGAGCTTCTCCGCCAGCTTGAGGACTGGACTTGGAATCAATGAGCTTGAGTCCGAGTTTCTTGAGGACTTTTCCTGAAGCGTCGTTACTTCCGATAGTTTGCCCGTAGATGCCTTCGGCACCCAGCTTTTCAAAAGCCATTCGGACCGTGCGAGTAGTCACTTCGCTCGCTACGCCCTTGCCCCAAAAATTTGGGTCCAGGTGATAGGAGACTTCCACCCAACGCGAGGAGTGCTCCGCGATTCCCTTTTCGATTGCTGCCCTAGGATTCGTGATCGCAAGCTGAGTCATTCCGATCAGCTTGCCGCTGGATCCTTTTTCCCAAATTCCGAAATTGATGAACATCCCGCGACGAGCCATCGGCAGGCTGTGCGTGCCAGAATGAATGATGCTCGCGACAGAGGCGTCATCGAGGTAGTCGCCGCTCATCTCGGCGACCTTGGGATCCTTCAAGACCTTGGAGATTTCGGGGATATCGCTCTCAAGCAGTGGCTGAAGCCTGAAACGCTCCGTCTCAAGCTGAAGCTCGGAGGAGACTTTCGGTACGGATACGCTCTCGAGGACGGGAGAAAAGCTCTCGAGCGTGCTCTTACAGGCGGCAGAACTCCGCGACTCGTTCAGGAGCTCTAACAGCCGACCGCTAGGAGCGGCGCTCGCCGCCAACGGTGCCAGTCCAGCCGAAACTAAAATGAATAGGAAAAAGGCCGAAAGCCCGCTTTGACGCACCGCGTGAAATTGTTTCATGAGCGGTTGGCTATATTACGAAATTATTTATGTCAACTTACAAGGCCGCTAGCTAGGACTCCGAGCCCGCGTCTTCTTGGTCCATCACGATGGCTGGATTCGGATCAATCTTAGCCTTGCTCATGATCTGCTTCATCCAGTTCTCGAACACGAGCCGGCTCTTGCGCACATGGATCTCGCGCGCCAACATCTCGCGCTGGGCTTCCCAATTGCCTGCTTCGACCGTCTTGGCGTCCACGCCCAAGGCTACAATGATGCCTGCGACGACGTGGTAGACCTTGGCCTGACCACCTGCGCGACCATCGATCGGGGACTTATCCCGAAACAGATCGGACATGAGATTTGGGGCTTCGCCTACTCCAGGAAGCACCGTTGTGCCTGAGGCGATCCAATCCGAGGTTTTGACATCGGCACCCGCTGGCTTGAGCAGCGCCTTGAGCGCGCCATCGCGGGCCGCTCCAGCAGCAAGCTGGGTGCGGGCTTTCTCAGCTAGCTCTTCCATTCCTTTTTGAACCTGATCGGCCTTCTCGCCTTGCAGATTGCCCAGAGCGAGATTGGATTTAACGTCATCAAATGAGCGGCCTTTGAACTCACGGTCCTTGCGGGACTCGTACTGGTTCTTGAGCAAGTTCAGCTTAGCGGTGTCTTTTAAGTAGGCTTCAACTTCAGCGGGCTGAACCTTGACCGCGGCGCGGCCTTGGGCGCCCGTGATCAGCACGTACTTCACTTTTCGTTGGTTGCCCTTTTTTACGAACTCATCACGGATCTCGGCATCCGTTACGGGAACACGTGCACTAAAGTAGTTTTCCCATCCCGTCATGATCGAATCGTCGCGAACCGTCTTTTCGAAGCTCGATGGGGTGTACTGGTTAGCAGCGAGCACTCCTTTATAAGTCTCCAGATCAAACTGTCCGTTCTTTTGGAATACGGGGACTTCGCGGATCTTTTCGCGGACTTCCTCTTGCGAGGGTTCACGACCCTGACGCTGCGCTTCTTGCACCAGAACATGGCGCTTCACCAGTTCCTGAAACACCGCTTCTTTGAGGCGAAATGCTTTGAGCTGATCTTCGGAGAGCTTACCCCCGGTCATCTGACGGAAATACTCGAGTCTTCGCGAATACTCGCGATTGAACTCGGGCAAGGTGATGACCTCGCCATTAACCGTTCCGGCCACCGCACCTTCGTGCAGGCCTCGCGTGTTCTTGGGACTGATCACCCCGAAGAACACGAAAACGAAGATGATGACGCTCATGATGGCGCCTACGACGAACTTCCCAAAACGCTCTCGCATCCAAGTCAGCATGTTGCATTCCTTACCTGAGGTCGATACGATGGGTCCAGTGATTAAGTATCTGAAAGAATATCGATTTTATATCGCTCTCTTTCTATTTGTCCTGATCCCCATCATCGCAATTGACACAACGAGTCGGGCTCCGCGGGACTACAGACTTTACGACCGGGTCGTCATCGCGATCACCTCCCCTGTGCAAGCACTCATCAGCTGGGGATTAGATGTAGTGATCGGCGCGGGTCAGAACTATGTCTTCTTGCTCAACGTCCGTCACTACAACGCTGAGCTTCAGGAAGAAAACCGAAAGCTCCTCAACCAGATCTCGATTTTGCGCGAAGCCGAGCAGGAAAATCTGAGACTCCGCAAGGTCCTCAATTTCCAAGAAAAGTACGAGCTCAAGACGATCTTAGCTCGCGTGATCGCCAAGGACGTCTCGCCCGACTTTCGCTCCATCCGCATCAATCGCGGCATGGCCGAGGGCGTGAAGAAGAACATGGCCGTGCTTACCCACGAGGGCATCGTAGGTCGCGTGCTGCGCGTGACCGCTCAAACAGCTGACATCGTCACGATGCTGGATTTTCAATCAGCGGTGGATGCCATCGTCGAGCGCTCGAGAGCACGCGGCATTGTTGCGGGCCTAGCCGAAGACGCGTGCGAGCTGAAGTACGCGCTGCGTACGGATGACATTCAAGTGGGCGATTCGCTGATCGCCAGCGGTTTGGGAGGCATCTTTCCTAAGGGCGTTCCGATCGGTACGGTGGCGCGCGTGAACCGCAAGCCTTATGGCATCTCGCAAGAAGTCGAAGTGCGGCCCGCCGTGGACTTCAGGAAGCTCGAAGAAGTCATCGTCGTCACCCAAGGCGAATACGACAAGTACTTCGCTTCTGATGAGGTGGCCCAACAGTGAAGCGGCTGATGCTCCAAAGGCTCAATGGAGCACTGCTGGTTTTGGTCGCTCTGTGGGCCTCTGCCATTCAATCCAGCCTCTTTGGCCTCTGGCCCATCTCGCTGCTCAAACCCGATGTCCTACTTTGGGCCGTCGTGTGGTGCGCGCTGAGGAGGCCCTTCATCGAAGGGGGGATCCTGGCGCTCGTGCTCTCCCAAGTCGAGGAGCTTCACAGCTCCGAGCCCAGCGGTTTGGCCTTCGTCACCAACATGGCCGTGTTCTTGGGAACTCATTTTGCCAACCGAGTGCTAGTGATCCCGACGCTGCGGTCTTACGCCACGGTCACGGCCATCGGGTTTGTCGCCAAAAAAATTTTCGCGCTCACTCTCCTGAGCCTCTTGGGTGCATACGCCGGAAGCACCTTAGGCGCGTGGAAGGAGACCGTGTTTTGGATCGTGCCACGCGCGGCCTGGGAAGCGTTTCTGGGGTTCTGGGTTTTTCAGGGGCTGGAGTGGTTTGATTTAGCGACATTCAAGAGCGAGCGCTCCGAAGTGGGTCTCGAAGAGTTCGAGGTAGTGTAAGTGGCGTTTCTAGGCCAGGCGGAGCAAATCCGCGAGTTTCAAGAACGGTTCAAATACCTCTACGCGGCGGTGTTTCTTGGGCTTGGCCTGCTCATGACTCGCATGGTGTATCTGCAAATCCTTCGCGGCGAGCAGATGCGCCAATCCTCCGAAGACAATCGCATCAAGCGCGTGAAAATCGCAGCCCCCCGCGGGATGATCTTTGATCGCAATCACACGCTGCTCATCGACAATCGCCCGGCGTTTGACTTGGAAATCACCCCTCAATACCTCAACGAATCCAAAAAAGGGCCTCAAGTCGTCTCGGCCCTGTCGCACATCCTAAAGATGCCGACCTCCGAGATCCAAGGGATCTTGGATAAAGCCAAGAACCAACCCACGTTCTTGCCCGTTAAGATCAAGAACGACCTCTCGCGCGACGAAGTGGCGCTAATTGAAGTCTGGAAGCTTGAGATGCCGGGCGTAGACGTCAAAGAAGAGATCAAGCGCACCAACATCCACGGCGACGTCGCGGCTCACTTGCTGGGCTATATCAGCGAGGTCAACTCAAGCGAGCTGCCGCAGCTCAACAAGAGGGGTTTTAGATACCGCTTAGGCGATTCGATCGGAAAATTCGGTCTCGAGCAGCGCCTGGAAGACACCCTGCGCGGCGGCGACGGCGAGGAGCTTCGCGAAGTCGACGCCATGGGCCGCATCAAGCTGGATCGCAAGAATCGCAACATCTCGCAGCAGTTCGAAGTCCATCCCGCGGTGCCTGGCAAGAACGTCGTGCTGACGATTGACCAAGATCTCCAGATGGCGGCCACCCAGGCGTTTGGCGAAAAAATCGGCGCGGCCGTGGCGCTCGATCCTCGCACGGGTGAAGTGCTGGCAATGATCTCGCGCCCCTCGTTTGACCCTACGGAGTTCTCACGCGGTATTTCGACCACGATTTGGAACAAACTGCTCAATAACGAAAACCGCCCCTTGCGCGATAAGACGATTCAAGACTGGTACATGCCGGGATCGACGTTCAAGCCAGTGACCGCCGCCGCCGCGCTCGAAGAAGGCGTGATCGACGAGCACACGCATTTTACCTGCACGGGCAATATGAAGATCGGCAACCGCGTCATCCACTGCGCGTCGCGATACGGACACGGCGACGTCAACGTGATCACCGCACTCACGCAAAGCTGCGACATCTTTTTCTATAAGGCCGCTCAGCGCTTTAAGAGCGTGGACGACATCTCCAAGTGGGCCGTTAAGCTGGGCCTGGGTAAGAAGACCGGCATCAATCTGGCTCGCGAAGTCCAAGGACTGATTCCTACCGAAGAGTGGAAGCGCAAGCGCTTTAACCAAGTCTGGAACCCTGGCGAAACGGCATCGGTAGCCATCGGACAAAGCTACGTGCTGGCAACCATCCTTCAGATGGCAAACATGTATGCCTACATCGGCAACGGCGGCCAGCTCTGGCGCCCCTATATCGTCAAAGAAGTTCAAGACGCCGACGGAGCGACCATCAAAGAGTTTAAGCCTGACTTCTTGGATTCGAATTCGCATCTCAAGCCCAAGACGGTGGAACTGCTCAAACAGGGGCTTTGGGGAGCCGTCAATAGCCCCAAGGGCACAGCTTATTCGCAGCGCCTACCGGGAATGGACTTCGTAGGCAAAACCGGAACAGCGCAAGTCATTCGGTTCTCCGCAGAGCGCATCTACTCGCGTTGCGAGAACATGCGCATCCAGGATCGCCACCACGGATTGTTCACAGGGTTTGCCCCGGTGAACGATCCTAAGATCGCAGTAGCCGTGATCGCCGAACACAGCTGCCACGGCGCTTCGGGCGCAGGTCCGATCGCCCGCGCCATCATCAAAACGTATCTCGAAAAATACTACCCGCAGATTTACGGAGAGAAGGCCTTAGCTGAGCGCCTCAAGACCAAGGGCGAATCGCTTCAGGTTTCGCGCAAAGCCACCAAGCAAGAACTTGAGGACGAAGCACCCGCGCTGGACGGCGTAGCATTGCCTGCAGCGACTCTGCCTGCCGAGAAGCCTCTGCCACCGCCCGCGCCGCCGATGCCTGTGCGGCCTACGGAGCGCTCTGACCCTGTGGGCCCGACCGACAGCTCAGATGACGATGGTGAATCGGGAGATGAGGATTAATGAATGGGTAACATGCATAGCTCGACAGAAAGCCCGCTTCAGGAGTTTGAGGGCGACTTGCCCCGGATGGGCCTTTACGAGGAAGAGCTCAAGACTCGCAACTACAGCTTGATCGTTCTGGAGTTGGCGCTCTTTGCTCTGGGTCTTTACAACTTGATCAGCGCGACGGGGGTACAAGATAAATCGCAAGGCCTGTATCGCACTCAGCTCATTTGGTTTGGCATCGGGATGGCGGCTACCGCGGTGTTTCTCTACCTCATGCACTACTCGACGCTCTCGCGAATGGCGTACTTCATTTACTTCCTCAACATCCTGCTTTTGATGGCCGTGCTCATCGTCGGTAAGTCCTCCTTAGGCGCTAAGCGCTGGCTGGGCTTTGGAGCGATGAGACTGCAGCCCTCGGAGTTCATGAAGCTCTCAATGGTCGTAGTGCTAGCCAAATACTTCGAGACGGATACGACCTCGGGTGGCTTTAGGCTCAGGGATCTAGCCTTACCTACCCTCATGGTGTTGGTGCCGGCGGGTCTCATCATGCTTCAGCCGGACTTAGGCACCGCGCTTATCTTGCTGCTCGTTTACGCGAGCATGATGGCGTTCATTAAGATCGAACGACGCACGTTCTTGATCTTGGCTCTGACGATCGTCGTGGCGCTTCCGGTGGCATACCGATTTGGACTCAAGCCCTACCAACGCCAGCGCATCATTACATTCATCAATCCGGCCTCAGACCCCAAGGGTGCAGGCTACAACACCATTCAATCGATGATCGCCGTAGGAAGCGGGCAGATCTTCGGCAAAGGCTGGAAAAAAGGCTCCCAAAGCCAGCTCAACTTCTTGCCTGAGCATCATACGGACTTCATTTTTTCGGTGTTTAGCGAAGAACAGGGCTTTTTAGGATGCGCGATCCTCTTGGGGCTTTATCTCGCCTTCCTCATCAGCGGGCTTTCGGTGGCCTACCTCTCGCACGACAAATTCGGGATGCTCCTGGCGCTTGGCGTGCTGATGATCTTTTTTTGGCACATCTTCGTGAACATGGGCATGGTCATGGGCCTGCTGCCCATTGTGGGCGTTCCCCTACCGTTTTTGAGCTATGGCGGATCTTCCTTGATCACAGCCATTCTTGGGGTGGCAATCCTCACGAATATTGCTAACAAGAAGTTCATATTCTAAGGTGGCCTTCATGAAAAAATCGCAGCTTGCTCGAATCGGAATCTCGGCGTTGGTCCTATTGGGAATGAGCATCACGCTTCCCGCATGCCCCGGCCAAGAGGAGCTCAAGCAACAAGTCGACCAGAGCAACCAGCAGGTAAGTGCTCTATCCAAGAGGGTCGCCGAGATCGAAGGCAAGCTCAAGGCGATCAACGAATTCATGGTGCAAGCCGAGACGATCTTCAAGTCCCTCGGGCCATTGATGCAGGAAAACAAAGCCAAACTCGATGAGATGGATAAGACGCTCAAAGACATCCAAGCGCGCCTTCCCGGCGGCAAGGGCAAGAAAGCCCACAAGTAACCAGAAGTAGGCAGTACCCTTGTTTTACCCCTACAGCGAGTATTTGAAGCGCACCTTCGGGGGAAAGACCTACAAGATCGTCGTTGCAAGCGGGCTCACCTGCCCTACGCGTGATGGCGCGATCGCAAAGGCGGGCTGCGCGTTTTGCGACGTGCGCGGCTCCAGTTCGTTTCACGGGAAAAAGGGCCGTGGCCTCGAAGTCGTCGATCAGATCAAAATGCGCATTGGCGGCATCGCTGAGCGATTCAAGCCCGATGCCTTCTTGGCTTACTTTCAGAGCTACACCAATACCTACTCCGACGTTGAGACGCTGCGCGAGCTGTACGAAGCGGCTCTGAGCGTTCCTGAGATCAAGGGCCTCAACATCGGCACGCGCCCGGATTGCTTGAGCGATGATGTTTGCCTGCTGCTTGAGGAGTTTGGGCGGCGCACGGTCGTATCCCTAGAGCTTGGAGTTCAATCCCTGCACGATCCGTCGCTTGAGTGGTTGGCGCGCGGGCACGACGCTCGCTGCTCGCTCGAAGCACTCGAGCGCCTGGCGCGATTGGCGCCTTCGGTGCACGTCGGCGTGCACCTCATGTTTGGCCAGCCTACGGATCCGGTGGATGTAGCGCGCACGACGGCCCGAGCGCTCAATGACTTTCCGATCAAGAGCGTGAAGCTGCATCAGCTCATGGTGCTGGAACACACGGAGCTAGCAGATCGATTCCGTGCTCAGCCTTTTGCTTTGATGGATCTTGATGAGTACACGGGTGTGATTGCGGAATTCTTGGAGCATCTGCGGCCCGATATCGCCATCGAACGACTGTATGCAAGCGCTACTCACCCCGAGGAGTGCTTAGGGCCCGCCTGGAGTTGCGAGCGTTGGCGGCCGCACAACCGAATGCGCGAGCTTTTTGAGCAGTGGGGAACGATACAAGGCTCTGCGCTTGCTAGTAGCGAGGCGCTAGTTTCGGAGCACAGAGCTTTACTTTGAGCTCATTGGCCTCTTTGAGAATGCCTTCGATCTTCTCGCGGTGTGCCCGGTTCCAACCGTAAGGACCCGCCCAACCGGCAAACCGCTCCAGCCCCCTGAGCACGAGAGAGGCCCCTGCTGAAATACTCGTCAAGAAAGCGGCGGATTCGATCTCATGTGCGCTCCCACCGCCGAAATGCATCAGACCCAAAATGGAAAGGAATCCCAGCGAGTACTTGGCTGCCCCTTTGCTCAAGGGCGACCACTCGGGAACGTACGTTCTGCGAGTCGGTTTTTGAGATAGTGCCTCCGCAACAGTGAGCAACATGCCCATTCGAAAAGCCTCCTGCTTGCGAGCGGACATCCCGGACACATGTCGTTGCGGCCAGCGCGTGATAGTCTCGGCGGCACGTTCAAGGGTTTCTTCCGAAACGTAGTAAAGTTCTGACACCCTCAGAGGCTCGACGTTTGAGGCGTAGGGACTTTCGTAACCCGGATCGCCGTTCCATCTCCTCATCCTGAAGTTTTTCTCGGAGATCTCCTCAACACGGAGTTCCAAGAGGAAGGCTCTCCGTCCCGCTTCAAGCCCTTCGAGCATCTCCAAGTCACCCGCTTCAAGCCCTTCGAGCATCTCCAAGTCATCGGGAGTGAGATCACCATGTCTAGCCTCATGCAACTCGCGCGCGATCGTCTGGTTGGAAGCACCGGTGGTTTTTACAGTCATGGGAGCGGCGAATGCGTCTTGCCCAGCCAGGACCCCCACCAGAAGCGCCAATAGCGAGAAGTGCATCGAGGCTGTTCTCATCGTTCCACCCGAGCTTCAAGCTTTCCGGCGCAAAGCTTCTTCTTTAAGCCTTCGACTTCGCTGTACATGATTTCGAGCCGTTGAATATAGTAGCGCTTCAGCGAATGCGGCATGCTCCAATAGGCCAGCCGTTGAATGGCCCGCATCGCGAGAGTCGCGGCAGCGGTCAGTCCGCTGAGGCCCGCAATCAGATCGACGTCATGAGCGTCCGCTCCGATAACAAACTTCAGAGCCAGCGCAAAGAGGCCACCAACGATGGCCGCCTTTCCTGTCCAGCGAGCATTCTCTGGCCAGGGTGGGATGGGCGTTGAGTAGGGCCTGAGCTTCTCCAACACATCCTGGGACGAAAGGAGAACGCCGAGCCGGTACGCATCATCGCGTCCCGCGGTATTGTGAATTATGTTCCAGGTTCCGTATTGGAGATCTTCGATGTCCACGTGAGGGATCTGCCATTCGGGCAGGGGTAATAGCTTTCCGTTGAAGAAATCCGCTACCTGGGACGCCGAAAGCGTTCCCACTCGATTTCGCATCATATAACGCTTGTTGAGCTCGATGAGCAGCGCCGTGCGACCTGCTTCCAGACCCGCCAAGACCTCGCGGTCTTGGACCGTCAGATCACCGTGCTTGCCCTCAGATAACTCCAGAGCAATTTGCTGGTTGGGACCGGTACTTTGAAACTTGGTGGGCCCCGCAAAAGCAGGGGCGCACAGGAGTGCTGCCGAAGCCGCAAAGCCTCCTAACCACACACAAAAGTGCTCTAAAGACCGGTCGCGCCGCATCGTGCCAGGCCATATCAATTCAAAGTAATTTAGTCAACTATTAACCCCTCAAGGACCACCCCCTCTCAGGCGAAAAGCAAGAGATGGGTTTTGCCGCGCGCATCCTCCTCATTCTCATTCCGCTTTGGATCGGCTGGGCCTGCGACCGCTCCAGCCCCACCGTGCGCTACGAGCAGGGTCAGCTCTTAA